>JAZNQJ010000191.1:0-5642 GCA_045590115.1 Alistipes sp.
GTGGAGGTGGTGGAGCTCAACAACGAGCTTCGTGAGTTGGAGTACTCGGAGCGTCGTGAGATAGTACGCATACTCACCGAACTTACGGCAACACTACGTATTGATAGCGAGAGTCTTAACCGCATTGAGGAGTATCTGACAACCATAGATGTACTACGTGCCAAAGCTCGCTGGGCAATAGATAATGGTGCCGTAAAGCCAATACTCTCTGAGGATGGTCGTCTTGTACTACGCAAGGCTCGCCACCCACTCCTTGAGCAGACACTACGCCACCAACAACGTGAGATAGTGCCTTTGGATATGGAGCTAAACCCAGAGCGAAGAATACTCGTAATATCGGGACCTAATGCCGGTGGTAAGTCGGTATGTCTTAAGACTACGGGAATACTACAATATATGGTGCAGTGTGGATTCTTGGTGCCTGCGCTCGAGAACTCGGAGTTCCCACTTTTTGACTCGCTGCTTATCGACATTGGCGACCAGCAGTCTATTGAGAACGACCTGTCGACCTACTCGTCGCACCTTATGAATATGCGTGCCATGCTCCATGAGGCATCAGCTCGCACACTCATCCTCATAGACGAGTTTGGCTCAGGCACAGAGCCTACCATTGGTGGAGCGATATCGGAGTCGATACTTGAGCGTTTTTTGGAGCGCAAGGCCTATGGTGTGATTACTACACACTATGCCAACATAAAATACTTTGCATCACGCAACGAGGGCGTGGCAAATGGTGCTATGGCATTCGATGTTAAGAACATACGTCCGCTGTTCAGCCTTGAAATGGGCAAGCCAGGCAGCTCGTTTGCCATAGAGATTGCCCGCAAGACAGGACTCCCGGAGGATATCATCCAGCGAGCTACGGAGAAGGCTGGTGAGGATCATATCAACCTTGAGAAACAGCTACGTGAGATTGCTCGTGACAAGCGCTATTGGGCAGAGAAGCGTGACCGCATACGTATCACCGACCGCAAGGTGGAGCAACTTGAGCAGACCTATAGCGACCGTCTGCAGAGCATCAAGGATGAGCGCAGGGAGATTATCGAGAAGGCACGACGTGAGGCTGCAGAGCTACTTGCCGAGGCCAACCGTACCATCGAGAATACCATACGCACAATACGTGAGACACAGGCCGACAAGGAGATAACACGCTCGGTACGAAAGGAGCTTACAACATTTGCCGAGGAGGTAGCCTTCGACCAAAAGGCTCACGAGGATAGCCTGGAGCGTGAGATGCAACGTCTTGCACGCCGTCGTGAGCGACGTGAGCAGCGTGCCAAGGAGCGTGCCGAGAGCCTTGAACAAAATAAGCCCGCACCTCCTGAGCCACTCAAGGTAGAGGTAGGCTCAAAGGTACGCCTCGAAGGCCAGCAGGTGCTTGGCGTGGTACAGACAATAAAGGGCAAGAAGGCTCAAGTAGCCTTTGGTCAGATGACCATGATGGTTGAGCTACAGCGTCTTACGGCAGTATCCTCAGCCGAGTATAAGCGTGCCACACGTCCCGAGACACCACGTACAGTAGTGTCGGTAGATATTCGTGAGCGCAAGCTCAACTTCCGAGACCATATCGACGTGCGAGGAATGCGCTCGGTGGAGGCCTTAGCAGCTGTCGAGGACCTGGTGGATGACGCACTCATGGTTGGTGTTAGCGGTGTGACAATTCTCCATGGCAAGGGTACAGGAGCGCTCAAGGAGGAGATACGCCGCTACCTACGCACAGTACGTGACGTAGCCACGATCGCCGATGACCATGCTGATCGTGGTGGTGCAGGAATTACAGTGGTAACATTTAGACAAGAGTAGAAAGTAAACTTTAAAATAGATGAACTATCTATTATCCGAAATAGCCCACATCGTGGGTGGTGAGCTTCGTGGCGACGACCTCAGAGTTAGAGAGGTTGCCACCGACTCACGCAGTGTGATATCTACCGAGGATACGCTCTTTGCAGCTATTCATGGTAAGCATCACGATGGTCATAACTACATCGAGCGCATGGCCAAGCGAGGTGTGCGTGCCTTTATCGTGGAGCGTGAGGTAGCAATTGATGGTGCCTCAAGTGTGATTATTGTCGACGACAGCATCGCCGCACTGCAGAGGCTGGCCACCTACCACCGCTCAAAGTTCAAGGGTACTGTCGTGGGCATCACAGGCTCTAACGGCAAGACAATAGTCAAGGAGTGGGCAGCACGCTCTATGCCATGCTCTGTACGCTCGTTTGCCTCACCCAAGAGCTACAACTCGCAGCTTGGCGTGGCACTATCGCTACTTATGCTTGAGGGAGAGGAGCGTGTAGCATTCATCGAGGCAGGAATATCGGAGCCTGGTGAGATGCTGCGCCTTGAACAGATGATACGCCCCGACATCGTGGTGATAACATCTATTGGCGATGCACACTCAGCAAACTTCCTAAGCCTTGAGCAGAAGATTGATGAGAAACTTGAGCTATGTCGCAATGCGCATACAATAATATATAGTAGGGAGTACCCGGCACTAAAGCAGCGTATCGAGCAACGCTATGCCGACCGAGAGCTTATAGATAGTAGCAACGAGTCGGTAGATGACATCCTTGAGCTTAGCGACGCACTATCTGTGGATGCCGCACACGTGGCAGCACTCATGCACAAGCTCGGCTATGGTGTTGATGGTGCAGTATTCTCAGCTAAGGTGGCAATGAGGCTTGAGCTGAAGGAGGGTATCGACAACTCAATGATTATAGATGATACCTATAACTCCGATATCAACTCCGTAATCGTAGCTCTCGATGCCCTGCATCGCCAATCTATGGGTCGACGTAAGGTTGCCGTAATCTCGGACATCCTGCAGAGCGGCATGCCCGCCGAGGAGCTATATGCTCGTGTGGCAGAGGCAGTGCGCAATGCACGTGTCGACTACCTCATAGGCGTGGGCGAGCAAATTGCCAAGCACAGCTCGCTGTTTGACCGCAACTCCTCGTTCTACTACTCTACCGACGAACTTTTGGAGAACTTCCAGCGTGAGCGCTGGGGCGACTCGGTGATATTGGTTAAGGGTAGTCGTGATAGCCGCTTCGAGCGCATCACACGCCTACTGGAGCGTCGCACACACACAACAACTCTCGAGGTAGACCTTGCGGCGATGAAGAAGAACCTTAACTACTTCCGTCGCCACCTGCCACACCAGCACCCTATGGTGGCAATGGTCAAGGCGTGGAGCTATGGTACAGGCGATGTCGACGTGGCACGCATGCTCCAGCACGAGGGCGTATCATACCTCGCTGTAGCCTTTGCCGATGAGGGAGTAACACTACGCTCTAAGGGTATAACAATGCCTATCGTGGTGCTTAATGCCGATCACGACAGTTTCGATGTGATGGTATCGCACGACCTTGAGCCTGAGATATATAGCTTCCAATCCTTGGATGAGTTCCGTCGTGCAGTACTTCGTGCCGGCAGAGAGAACTACCCTATTCACATCAAGCTCGATACGGGCATGCACCGCCTGGGCTTCATGGAGGATGACATCGACCTTCTCGGTCGTGGACTACACCTCGACACCACGCTACACATTGCCTCAATATTCTCGCACCTATCGTGTGCCGATATGCCTGAGGAGGATACGTTCACACGTGAGCAACTCGCAAGATTTGAGTATATGAGTTCGCAGCTTATCGAGTGGTTGGACTACACCCCACTGCGCCATATTGCCAACTCGGCAGCCATCGTGCGCTTCCCCGAGGCTAAGTACGACATGTGTCGCTTAGGACTCGGCCTCTATGGCTACGGCTTTGAGCATAACGAGGAGCTAATACCCGTTGCAACCCTCTCAACACGCATCGTACAGATTAAGCAGCTGCGTCGTGGCGAGTCGGTGGGCTATGGTCGCTCGGCACGCTTGGAGCGAGACACAACAATAGCTACCATCCCTGTAGGCTATGCCGACGGTCTTGACCGCCACTTAGGTAATGGGCGCTGGAGTGTTAAGGTGGCAGGACACCTTGCACCAATCATCGGCCGTGTATGTATGGATAGCGCAATGATTGATATTACCGACATCGCTGGAGTAGCCGTTGGCGACAAGGTTACGATATTCTCTTCGGAGCGTGGACTTACACTTGAAGAGATGGCCGAGGTATTAGGCACTATCTCATACGAGATTATGACTTCGGTTTCGGCACGTGTAAAACGCATATACACAGAGCGATAATGGCAGGAACAATATATATGATACCCTGCCCTATTGCCGAACATGAGTCGGTATGGGAGGTGTTGCCGAGCAGTAACCTTAAGGTGATGAACTCGCTGGACTACTTCATTGTCGAGAATGTGCGCTCGGCACGTAGGTTTCTCTCAAAGGCGGGTATCGAGCGTAAGATTGATGAGCTTGAGTTTGTGGAGCTTAACGAGCATACCACCTCGCAGCGAGATATTGAACGCATGCTACGCCCTGTGCTTGAGGGGCGCTCGGCGGGTGTTATCTCGGAGGCGGGCGTACCAGGTGTTGCCGACCCAGGAGCCGATATCGTAGCATTGGCACACCGCCATGGTGTGCGCATAGTGCCTTTAGTAGGTCCCTCGTCGATACTCATGGTGATGATGGCATCAGGGCAGAATGGACAGTCGTTTGCCTTCAATGGCTACCTGCCAATCAAAGAGCCTGAGCGCACACGTGCAATAAAGAGCCTTGAGCGACGTGCTACGGAGGAGCGTCAGGCACAGATATTCATCGAAGCCCCCTACCGCAACACCAAGCTCTTTGATACGCTCTGCCGCACGCTTTCGCCCAAAGTGCGCCTTACGGTGGCTGCCGACATAACATCACAGAGCGAGATTATCTCGACACGTAGCGTCGAGGAGTGGAGACGCTGTGGTGTGCCAGAGATTGAGAAGCGACCAACGATTTTTGTATTAGGCATATAATTTGTTCAACATATATTGACAATGTTTAATATACGTAGATTTATGAAGAAGCAAACAACAGATTTAGAGCAAGATATGAAGTTAGAGACAGAGGCTCAGGAGACTACAAACACTCCTGAGACAGAGGCTACTGAGGACAAAGTGGCAGACCAGGACACCACAGCATCGGACAATGTGTCAGTCGAGCCAACACTCGAGGAGCAGATTGCCGCATGGCACGACAAGTACCTACGCCTACAGGCTGAGTTTGACAACTTCCGCAAGCGCACCATCAAGGAGAAGATGGAGCTTGTGGAGCGTGGCTCGGAGGGTGCATGGAAGGCTATACTCCCTATCCTTGATGATATGGAGCGTGCCGTAACAGCGTCAAAGAAGAGCGATGACATCGACTCGTTGCGTCAGGGCGAGGAGCTTGTAATGAAGAAGTTTGAGAGCGTACTCTCGGCGGCTGGCATCGTGGCTATCGACTGCGTAGATAAACCCTTCAACGAGGAGGAGCAGGAGGCTGTAGCACGCTTTGCTGCTGGCGAAGAGAAACATGGCATAGTCATCGACTGCGTGCAGCGTGGCTATAAGATGGGCGAGCGTGTATTGCGCTATGCTAAGGTTGTCGTAGGAGAATAAAAGATTTTAGACTATGGCAGAGAAGAGAGATTACTATGAGGTGTTAGGCGTTGAGCGCAACGCCGATGCCGATACCATAAAGAAGGCCTACCGCAAGGCGGCCATCAAGTATCACCCCGACA
>JAZNQJ010000192.1:0-6375 GCA_045590115.1 Alistipes sp.
ATGTCCTCACGCTGCCATCCGCCCATTCCTCGCTACCGAGGAGCAGGCTGCAGCATCTGGCGCAGAGTGGAAGCAGGGCTTGGGCGAGACTAAGGCTCTAAAGTTCCGTATCCAGATATCACCACTCGACTGTACAGGCTGTAACAACTGCGTGGACGTATGTCCTGCAAAGGAGAAGGCTTTGGTTTTGCGTCCATTGGCTGAGCAGGTTGCAGAGGCTAAGAATTGGGACTACATCACCAAGAATATCGGCTACACAGAGCATGTAGACAAGACCAAGTCTGTGAAGAACCTTCAGTTCTCTCAGCCATTGTTCGAGTTCTCAGGTGCTTGTGCTGGTTGCGGCGAGACCCCATATATCAAGGCTATCTCACAGCTCTTCGGCGACCGCATGATGGTGGCTAACGCTACAGGTTGTACATCAATCTACTCTGGCTCAGCACCATCTACTCCATACTGCACAAATGCTCAGGGTCAGGGTCCTGCATGGGCTAACTCACTCTTCGAGGATAATGCTGAGTTTGGTCTTGGTATGCGCATTGGTGTTGAGAAGCTACGTCAGGGTCTTGAGGATGTGATGCGCAAGGCTATTGCTGAGTGCAACTGCTGCTCGGATGAGCTTAAGGCTACTATGCAGGAGTGGATCGACGCTCGTCACCTTGCTGCGGCCTCACGTGAGGTTACTTCACGCCTGCTTCCATTGGTTGAGGCTTGCGACTGCAGCTATTGCAAGACTATCCTTGAGTATAAGGATTGGTTGGTTAAGAAGTCGCAGTGGATCATCGGTGGTGACGGCTGGGGCTACGACATTGGCTTCGGCGGTGTTGACCACGTGCTTGCTTCAGGCGAGGATGTAAACATCCTTATCGTAGATACCGAGGTATACTCTAACACCGGTGGTCAGTCATCTAAGTCTACACCTGTGGGTGCTGTTGCTAAGTTTGCATCAGCAGGTAAGCGCATCCGCAAGAAGGATATCGGTGCTATCGCCATGACCTATGGCTACGTATATGTTGCTCAGGTATCTATCGGCGCATCACAGCAGCAGCTCTTCAATGTACTCAAGGAGGCTGAGGCTTATCCTGGTCCATCGCTCATCATCGCCTACGCACCATGTATCAACCATGGTATCAAGGGCGGTATGACTCGCACTCAGACCGTTGGTAAGCAGGCTGTTGAGTGTGGCTACTGGCACCTATGGCACTACAACCCACAGCTCGAGGCTGAGGGTAAGAATCCATTCGTGATGGACTCTAAGGAGCCTGATTGGAGCAAGTTCCGTGACTTCCTTATGAAGGAGGTACGTTACACTTCGCTCAAGAAGGCCTTCCCAGCTGAGGCTGAGCAGCTATTCGAGGCTGCGGAGGAGAATGCTAAGTGGCGTTATAACTCTTATATCAACCGCACCAAGTAATTTTCGATTATAAGGCAGCATCTGCGGCCTCTCAATCAAAAATTTTCGATTATAAGGCCGCATCTACTGCCGCTAACAAAAAGTGCCACCATTGGGACGTACACCAAAGTACTACCCATCGGTGGCATTTTTGCCGAGCGTTGTATCTACAACCTTCTAATCAAAAATTGGGTTGCTAAGACCATTAGGACCATTACGAGGTCGGGTATCAGAGATTGTCCGCAACCATCTTAATTGTCTTAATCGTCTTATTGGTCTTAATTGTCTTTGATTTTTTTAAAACCATTAGGACCATTACGAGGTCGGGTATCAGCGTTGTCTGCAACCATCTTAAAGGTCTTAATCTCTTATTATCCTTAAAAAAACAAATGGGCTGTACTATCAACGGTACAGCCCATTTGCTCTATTTTATTGGGGTTGCCCCCTCTCACACTAAATTACCACTCAAGAATCTTCTTGAAGTCATACTCCTCAGGATTTGGGAGGTATGCCTTAGCTGCCTCATAGTCGGCAGGAGTGATATAGTGCATAAGGTTGTCGATAACCTGGTGAATCTTGTCGGCGTTGATATCTACCAAACGTGGTGGAATCTTGCCTGTCACAGGATCCTGCAAGTCCTTGAGGTATAGTGGCGATACATATCCCTCCTGGCTGATGTATACCATACATCCGGTCTTACCCTCTGAGAAGAGCTTGTAGACACCCATACCGAGCTGTGAGCAGTATACAAGGTCGAAAGCACATGGAGTCTGGCAACGTACCTCGTAACCAATCTCTACAGGGCGTGACTTAACCTTAAGGCCAAGTACTTTGCAACGCTTCTCAAGCAAGGTATTGAACATCTCTGCCTTAGACACCTTACCAAGCTCTGGGTGGCCATGGTCATCGTATGAGAAGTGGATGCCTGACTTGAGGATCTCCTCCTCGTCAAGTGAGTGGAATACACCCTCCGATACCATTGCAGCACCATAGTCCATACCAAGAAGCTTACGCTTAACGATAGCCGATACGATAAGGCTTACAATCTTGTCGATAGTAATCTTTGTCTTGTTGAACATCTCAGGGATGATGATCATAGGGTAGTGACAAGCCGATGCGATACCGAATGCAAGGTGGCCTGCCGAGCGACCCATGGCTGCAACAACAAACCAGTTAGCCGATGTACGAGCGTCGTTGTATACCGCACGACCGATTACCGAACCAGCGTTCTTTGCCGACTGATAGCCAAATGTAGGCATACCTGCTGGCAATGGAAGGTCGTTATCGATGGTCTTAGGCACGTGGATATTTGCGATAGGGTACTGCTTAGCCTCGAGGAACTTAGCGATACGGTTAGCTGTAGATGCTGTGTCATCGCCACCTACGGTTACCAGCAACTTGATATTATTCTGCTTGAAGAACTCAAGGTTGAAGTTCTTCTCAAAGTCCTCGTTGCTTGGCTTGAAGCGGCTCATAGTAAGGTATGAGCCACCCTGATTGAAGATATAGTCTACGCGGAACATGTCGAGATCCTCGTAGCGTGGATTTGGATTGAAAAGACCCGAATAGCCATAGTGTAGGCCGATAACACGATAACCCTTAGCGAGGAAAGTCTTGGCAACAGAGCCAACAACAGTGTTCATACCAGGAGCTGGACCTCCACCGGTGAGAATTGCAATAGCCTCTTTCATAGTTCGTTATATTTTATTGTTAAAGTTTCTTGGTTTTATACCACAAAGATAATAAATATTTTTAAGAAATAGCAAATTTTATGGCACTATTCCGATATTTCGCAAAATATTATTACCTTTACAATCAGTAACACACCAAAAACGCCATAGCGATGCGAACGATAATCACTCTACTAATAACACTCTTTGCCTGCTCGACTATCTCGGCACAGAGTCCTTTCAATGGACGTATCACCACCAACGAGGGTAATGGCATCCGCGCACGCATTGTCGTTGAGGGTCGTAATAAGCTGACATTCTCGGATGGCAAGGGTCGCTTTGGTCTTACCGATATCAAGGGTGATGACACCTTGCTTATTATCTACAAGCGTGATACTCTGCGTGTTGAGGTTGCCAATCGCCGTAGTATCGACATCCGCTTTAACACAGCTACATTCAGCCACGAGGCTTCAGAATCTGAGGAATTGATGAACTATGGCTTTGGATATGTCAAGCGTCGTGAGTCTACCGATTACTCATCGGGTATCTCAGGCGATAGGCTACGTGCTACGGGTGCTAAGGGGCTTGTTGAGGCCATACAGATGTGCTACCCTGGCCTTCGTTATATCAACGGCGAGCTATGTCTGCTTACCCAGAACTCTATAAACAGTACCTCTGGTGTTCTTATCCTGTGTGACGGCATGGAGGTGCGCCCCGAGATGATTAATCTCTACGATGTCAAGTCTGTAGAGATTGTTAAAGGCTCAAATATGTATGGATTCCGAGGAGTAAATGGTGTAATCCTCATCACTACGATGACGGCGGAAGATGCTATGAACCGCCAGAGATAATTTCTTGTGATAAGGGGTCGATTGCCTCCCCTAACAAAAAATGCCACCAATGGGACGTACAACAGTGTACTACCCATCGGTGGCATTTTTGCCGAGTGTAGCACTCGGCACCCTTCTGACAAGAAATAGGGAGTGGGACTATTAGAGGTTGTGATTAGAGAGTCTAAGGAATTCCCCACCTCTTATCCGCTCAACTAATCAAACGGATAGGCTGCTACGAAGCAATCTGGTGTGCGTAGCTCCTCCTGATGTGCCTTGAGGTTGGTGAGTGTAACGTCGCCCACGATATAGTTATACTCATCCGAGGTGTACTGCTCACGAATCTTGAGGAAGTTAAGCAGGTTACGTTGCTCGGCACTCTTATAGCGGAAATAGACGCGGAAGGTATGCTCCGTAGTATAGCGGGGCAGCACCGAGTCGTTGCGCTTCTTGTACTCATAGCGGTAGTTATAGGCGCAAGCGGTAATGTCGCTGAGTACGGCTGAGCCTGTAGGGTGGCCACCCGCACCACGACCAAACATAAACTGCTTGTCGTAGAAAAGACCCTTGATGACAACGCCATTGAACTCATCCTCCACACTATATATATATTTATTGCGTGAGATAAGCTGAGGAATGACACACATGATAAGCCTGTCGTCGATCTTCTCGACATGAGCAACGAGCTTAATACGGCGATCCTTCTCCTCGGCAAAGCGTATATCCGCATCATTCATCGTAGAGATGCCATATGTAAATATCTGCTCAGGCGATACATATACACCAAAGGCGTGCATGGTAATGATGATAAGCTTATAGAGCGAGTCCCAGCCATCGATATCGAGCGTAGGGTTGCTCTCGGCAAAGCCCAAATCCTGAGCCAGCTTAAGTGCATCCTTATAGCTCATATTCTCGTTGAAGATCTTCGATAGTATAAAGTTTGATGAGCCATTGAGAATACCCTTTACCGAGCATAGCAGGTCGTTGTCGTAGTACTCTTCAAGGTTACGTATTACGGGTATTGAGCCACATGCCGAAGCGTCGTACAGCAATGCAGTATTATACTGCTCCTGAAGGTCGATAAGCTCTACGATATGGTGGCCGAGCATCTTCTTGTTGCCCGACACCACAGGAATACGGCTCTTGAGCGCACGCTTAACGATGTCGTATGCAGCCTCGGCATCATCGATAACCTCGACGATGAGGTTGATATCTTTGTCGTTGAAGATATCTTCGGGGTCGGCAGTAAACTCTGCCTTCACGCCACGCTCCTTCTCAAGATTACGCACGCAGATACGCTTGATGGTTACGTTGTCCGAGTTGATGCGCTTAAGCACATCATAGAGACCATGTCCCACGTTGCCAAAGCCAAAAAGTCCAATATTTAGGTGTTTCATAGTTGTGTATGTTTTATTTGTTCATAAAATTCTCAATAATAGTGTTTAGCTTCTCATGCTCAACGAGGAACCCATCATGGCCAAACGATGACTCTATGAGGTGATACTCGTTGCTCGCAATATGCTCACGCATAGGTATGTGTGCTTCGGGTGGAAAGAGTATGTCCGAGCTTATCGCAACAATAAGTGTGCGTGCCTCGATGCGGCTAAGTGCCTGAGCTATGCTGCCACGACCTCGTGCGATGTTGTGCGAGTCTACAGCCTCCGAGAGACGGTAGTACGACATGGCATTAAACCTGCGGCGTAGCTTCTCGCCCTGATACTGCTGGTAGCTGTGCGCACGACGCTCGAACGATGCCTCAGTGGGGTCTGCCTCCTGCTGTGTGGCGTTGTAGGCTGCGCCTCCTCTATAGCTTATGAGTGCTATGGAGCGGGCTACAGCCATGCCATCATTACCCGCATCATCACACCTCTTGCCCCACGTAGGGTCAAGACGTATTGCCATACGTTGCGACTCGTTGAAGGCCGCAGCCCATGGCTCCGAGCAACATGTGGTGGCGATAAGTGCCAGACGCTCCATAAACTGAGGCTCCTGGATAGCCCACTCCATACATTGGAAGCCACCTATCGAGCTGCCTATGAGTAGCTTAACTCGCTCAATGCCTAAGGCTAGAGCCAATATCTTGTGGCACTGCACCATGTCACGCACGCTGATGCGAGGAAAGTCGTAGTAGTACTTCTCGCCCGTTGCGGGGTTTACCGAGAGGGGCGACGTGGTGCCATAGTGCGAGCCGAGAAAGTTGGCGCAGATGATAAAGTAACGCTCAGGATCGAGGAACTTACCACGCTCAACAGTATGTGGCCACCAATCTGCCACATCGGAGTTTGCCGTAAGTGCATGACACACCCAGATGACATTATCCTTAGCCTCGTTAAGCTCCCCGAAGGTATCGTATACGATGTCAAGCTCAGGGAGTATTGCACCCGACTCTAAGGTTATGGGTGTAGTATGATGATATACCTGTGGCATCGCTATACGTTTTTAAGTGCCTCCTCGTAGTCGGCGATGATATCCTCGACATTCT
>JAZNQJ010000193.1:0-5462 GCA_045590115.1 Alistipes sp.
AGCATTACGATCAGAGAGAATCTGGCAAGAGAATATACGCACGCCATCGCCATTGCCCGAGCCACCGGCAACACCAGCAACACCGAAGCCATTGTTGTTCACAGCAGCCACAGTACCTGCCACGTGAGTAGCGTGGCCAGAGTCGCCAGGACGAGTCCATGTCACACGACCTTTATCTACGAAATTGTAGCCATAAATATCATCAACATAGCCGTTACCATCATCATCAACGCCCTCAGTACCATTCTTCTCAGCCTCGTTTACGTGCATGTTTGCCTGAAGGTCCTTGTGAGTGTAGCATACACCCTCATCAACAATGGCTACCACAACATCAGGACGACCTGTGGTAAGCTCCCATGCTGCAAAGAGGTTGATATCTGCACCAGCCTGTACGTTAGGGAAGTCTACAGTACCATCATTGTTATAGTGCCACTGTCGTGGAAGAAGTGTATCGTCGAAAGGTACATTCTCAGCACGTGTTACTGCCATCTGGGCTGGGTCGATCTCTGTAGCTGTAACCTTAGGCTTCGAGATACGTGTAGCAAACTGCACACGCTCTACTACCTCGCACTCTGCAAGACGCTTAGCTGCCACATCGAGGTTAGTATCCTCAGGGAAGCAGACTGTAAACCAGCGGTGCATGTCAAGTTCACGCTTACGCTCAGCGTTAACCTTGAGGTTGAACACTGGCTTAAGCTCTGTTGCGCCCATCTCTACAGCAAAGCCGTCGAGAGAGCCTACGCCCGAGCGTGTAGCAGACTCAGCCGAGATAAGCTGCTCGGCAGTAGCCTCGTCAACATAGATAATCAGCTCGCCAGCAACGGCATCAGCTGATGTGTTCACAAACTTCTTGGCTGCGATGCTCTCAGCCGTAACTCCCTGGTCTACGGTGTCAGTAGCACACGATGCTACGAACATCGCCATAAGGGCAAGAAGTAGTAGTTTTGTTCTGTTCATAGATGTTATAGTTAAAAGTTTTGTTTGTTTTCGTAAGCTTTGCTTAAATCACAATCTCTCAAGATGCAAATATACAAAAAAATCCGTAATTGGAAGTTTTTAACTGATAATTTGTAATGAACTGCAATGGGATAGTAGAGATAGTAAGGATAGTAAGGAGCAAACACTAATTTTCCCCCCCCTACCACAATCAGTACAACGACCCAATTTTTGATTAGAAGGCTGCAGATGTGGCCTCGATTAAGAGGTTGCCCCGGATGGGACATACTGAACGTATTTCCCATTCGGGGCAATGATTGAGAGGTCGCAGATGCGGCCTTATGATCAAAAATTATAGGAAAGGAACAGCCTCAATAGCACGAGTAGCAGCCGCCTCCTCCTTAACGATATCAGGGATGGTGCAAGCCTCATAAACACAGGTTACAGGATGCTCCTCCTTGCTCTTAAGAGTCATGGTCTTGCCATCCTCGGTGATACCACCGGTGTAGTCACATCTCCACTTGCCACTCTCGAAGTACTCGCCAGACAAGGTGTTGCCAGATACTGAGTACTGACCATCATACAACTGATAATCGAGTGTATACACCTGCTGATAGAGGCTAAACACACCAAGAGAGAAGTTGATATATACGTTAAACTCTGCAGGCTCGCCATTTACTGATACGAGCTTCCAATCCTGCTCGATATTATCAAATCCAGAGAGTTTTTGGTCGTCACCACCGCCACCAGGCTTGTTGTTGTTATTACAACCCACCATTGCCATGAGCAGTAGGACTGCCAATGACCATATCTTCAAACTTTTCATATCTCCAATAGTTTTTTTGCGTTATTAAATAAGACTACATCCAGCCACCCTTCTTGTTGGCATCACGAGCCACAATAACAAGTTCCTTCTCCATAAGCTTACCGCCTGTGGTATTACCGCCACCTACAGCGTTACCACCCGCAATATACTTAACAGTGATTGTGCCGACACCAGCATTCTGGCAAGTAAGATATATCTTACCACTGAAGTATGTATCGCCCTTGATATCAAGGCGGGTACGAGTCTCTGCTGGGATTACATAGTCATTGTAACCTGCAACATCGATGTTACCATCGCCAAGGAGTGCGCTAACATTGATCTCCAACTCCTTACCAACGATTGCAGGTACACACATTGCGCCACGCACGCTCTGGATAGCCATCAAAGCATCGAGCTTACCTGTACCCATCTTGCCCTTGTAGCTATCAAGGCCCATAAAATACTGATTACTTCTGTCGCCATAAGGCTTTGTTCCTGTGAGAGCATCATCGATGTTACGTACTGACGATGTGAGAATCTCATAGAGCTGAGTATTTGTGAGCGAAATGCCATTCTCAACAGCGTAAGAGACTACCAAGGCAGCAATACCTGATACATGAGGACAAGCCATAGATGTACCCTGCATATAGCCGTAATCGGCACCATACAACTGACCGGTATATGGGTCTATAGTCTCGGCTGGGATTGTTGAAAGCACACTGCCCTCATATGTATACGCATACGAGTATTGACCTGAAACCCAATAATCACCACCAGGAGCAGCCACGTTACAGCCAAAATTATAGTTGGTGTATGTTGTTGGCAGACCATCTGGAGCATAAGCCGTAACGGCGATAAACTCGTTGTAAGCACCTGGATAGTCGGCAGTAGCCTTAGCGTCGTTACCTGCAGCAAAGATAGCCACGTTACCCTGCATTGCAGAGCAGCCGCTCTTAGACACAAAGTAGCGCAAGCCTGCAAGCTCAACACTGTAGCCAGACTGGTAGTCGCCATCTGTCATTGTCTGACCCTCACGCAATGGGTAACCCCAAGAGTTCTGGAGGATACATGCGCCATTGTCGGCAGCATACTCCATACCCTTAGCATTTGCGCTCAACGAGCTGTTACCATCGCCATCGAAGATCTGAATAGACATGATGCGCACGCCGTCGCCCTTACCAGAGCCACCTGCAACACCTGCTACGCCAATACCATTGTTGTTCACAGCAGCTACAGTACCCGCTACGTGAGTACCATGGCCTGAATCGCCGTCCCAATAGTCGTTACCCTTAGGATCTTTCTTCCACACACCCTTATCCCAAGTGATATTACCATTAGCCTTTACACAGTTGTAGCCATAGATATCATCAGTAACGCCGTTAGCATCATCGTCGACACCTGGCTTACCATCAAGCTCTTTCTGGTTTACCCACATGTTGTCCTTAAGGTCAGGGTGGTCATACTTAACACCCTCGTCCATAACGGCAACAATAACCTGAGGGTTACCTGTAGTGTGCTTCCACGCTGCAAAGGCATTGATATCCTCGCCCTTTTTAGCTGTTCCGTAGATTGACTTCAAGCCCTGATTGTCGTAGTGCCACTGAAGCTCAAGCTTTGGGTCGTTGAAAGGCATATCACCCTCTGCACGTGTAGCGAAAGACTCCTGTACGGGGTGGGCACTGATCTTTGGGCGAGCCAACGCAGTTGAGAACTGAACACGATTTACCTCCTTCATCTCGGCAAACTTACGTGCAACGGTCTCCACATCGGCATCCTTATCGAACTTAGCTACATACCAGCGATGCATGTTCATCTCACGCTTCTTGTCGCCGTTGATAGCCATGTTGAACACAGGCTCAATAGATGTAGCACCATACTCTACTGCCAATGCATCGAGAGCGTCGTTGCCTGAGCGTGTTGCGCACTCGGCCGCTGCCCATAGGTCGGCAGTCTCCTCGTCGACATAGAGGATAAGCTCTCCGGCGTTAGCATTCTCCGAAGAGTTGATAATCTTCTTGGCTGGATCTTTTGAGGCCTGCACCTGAGGCTCAACAGTAGGATCCTGCACGCATGATGCTGCGAGCATAGCAACCAAGGCAAACAATAAAATTCTACCCTTATCCATAGTTTTTAAAAAATTAAAAATTTTCATACTCTCTCAAGATGCAAATATAGATAAAATTTTCGGATGTTGAAACATTTTGGTTATTTCTCTTCAAAAAGTTGCATATGCAGAGTTCGATAAGTGCATACGGGTGGCAGAGAGTGGCAAAGTAGATTCATTGTCCTAACCGTCTTATTCGTCCTAATGGTCTTAATCGTCTTAATCGTCCTAATGGTCTTAATCGTCCTACCGCATATACCCCCCCCATGCCACAAAAAAAGCGGCCCACCCCGGAGGGCAGGCCGCAAATAGTATTAAGGTATACTATGGTTTAGAAACCGAGAGATACGTTGCTAACGAACTTACGGCTAACCTCACCATGGTAAGGCTCAGCCTTGATCTTAGCAGCAGGAGCCTCGATCTCAGCACCATACTTAAGCTCTACCTCAAGACTCTTAGCAGATGCTGGAACTGAAGCACGCTTAGAAGCACGCTTAGCAGAAGTCTCAGGCTGCTCTGGAGCCTCCTCAGCAGGTGTAAACACAAGCTCAGCCTCTGGAGAGAAGTAGAAGTCATAACCAAGCAATTCACCAGACTCAAGGTCGAAGACTAAGCTTGCGAAGTATGAGTCAAGAGATGTTAGCTTGCCCTCCTCGAATGAGAATGTAAGGTCAGAAGGAGTCGCAAATCCAGCATCCTCAGCAACGAAGTAACCGAATGCCATAGTCTTAGCTGCATCGTAGTAGAATGTAATATCGTTGATGATGATATCACCACCATTGTTAAGCTCATAACCATCGAATACTACAACATCCTTCTCCTCATCAATCTTACCATAGAGCTGGAAGCCTTCAATCTCTAATGTGATGAAGCCATCTGAAAGACCGCCTACAACGCTGAATGGACGCTCGAAGTCAGTAGATACATTGTTACCCTCAGCATCCGTGCCAGAAAGAGTATCGGTAAGTAGGTAGTCGCCAAGCTCGAAGCCTGATACATTAGGCATCTCCTTTTTCACTACACCCACCTTAGTATCGCCATAGATAGTCTCAATAGCTACGATAGCACAAGCAGTAGAGCCAGTAGGCATGTTGTATGGGCCCAAAATTACTGAGCCGATACCATATTCAGCATAAGGATCATACATGTCACTGATATAGTCGCTAAAGTCAGTACCATAGGCAGCAGCAATATCAGCAGCTTCCATACCGCTGGTCTCAAAAATCTTATAGTCACCAATCCAAGCCTTGATAGATCTCATCTCATATGGGTTACCAATGATAGCAAGACCTACATAGTAAGCCTCAGGGAAGTCAGCCTCGTAGTCAGGATTACCTGTAAGATTAGCAATAGAATCAAACCCAAGACGTATCTCTGTATCAGGAAGTTCGTCAGCGGTCTTGTTGAAATATAGATGATAGCTGATAGCATCTTCAACCTCTGCCTCACGGCTGTAAGGAACAGCAACAAGAGTGTAGGTACCTGTCTCAGGGAGCTGAAGCTTCCAAGTAAGCTCCTCAACAGTTGAATCGTAGATAGTAAGCTCGCTATCCTCAGCAGGCTCTACGATAGTATTGATTGTCTCCTGAATAGTCTCCTCATCGATGATAAGACCCT
>JAZNQJ010000194.1:0-3584 GCA_045590115.1 Alistipes sp.
AAGGGCGTATCAAAGGCTCCCGCTGCAAAGAAGGGTATCTTCCTTTCAGCTGATGCATTCGGTGTATTGCCTCCCGTATCAATCCTGACTCCCGAGCAGACCAAGTACTACTTCCTCTCAGGCTTTACTGCTAAGCTCGCAGGTACAGAGCGTGGTATCACCGAGCCTACTCCTACATTCTCAGCTTGCTTCGGCGCAGCATTCCTCTCACTTCACCCAACAAAGTATGGTGAGGAGCTTGTTAAGCGTATGCAGGCATCTGGCGCTACCGCTTACCTCGTAAACACAGGTTGGAACGGTACAGGCAAGCGTATCTCTATCAAGGATACTCGTGGTATCATCGACGCTATCCTCGATGGCTCTATCGACAAGGCTGAGACAAAGCAGATTCCTATCTTTGACTTCAAGGTGCCTACAGCACTTCCAGGCGTAGATTCTGCAATCCTCGATCCACGTGACACTTATAGAGACGTTGCTGAGTGGAATACTAAGGCTGAGGATCTCGCTGGCCGCTTCGTTAAGAACTTCGCTAAGTTCACTACTAACGAGGAGGGTAAGGCTCTTGTAGCTGCTGGTCCACAGTTGTAATTTTCGATTATAAGGCAGCATCTACTGCCGCTAACAAAAAGTGCCACCAATGGGCCGTACGCCAAAGTACTACCCATCGGTGGCATTTTTGCCGAGCGTTGTATCTGCAGCCTTCTAATCAAAAATAGGGTAGTGGGTATTTTTTTAAGACCATTATGACCGCTGGGACCATTACGAGGTCGGGTATCAGCGTTGTCCGCAACCATCTTAATTGTCTTAATCGTCTTATTGGTCTTAATCGTCTTTGATTTTTTATGACCGCTGCGATCATTAAGACCATTAAGAGGTCGGGTATTACAGCGTTGTCCGCAACCATCTTAATTGTCCTATTGGTCCTTATTGTCCTAATGGTCTTAACCTTTGCTTCATAATATCCCTATCTACTCCCTGCTCACGATTTGACATTATCAAAAATTTTGTGTACATTTGCTTGGTTAAACACAAACTAACTGTACATACTAAACCCAATACGTATGCTCAACAAACTTTTTGGATTTGATCGTGCCAAGCACAATGTGCGTACGGAGATTCTGGCGGGTATAACAACCTTCCTCACAATGTCCTACATCTTGGCCGTAAACCCCGACATCTTCAGCAAACTCGATATGCCTGGTGGTGCGGTATTCACATCGACAGCACTCGCTGCTATTGTCGGATGTATGATGATGGCATTCTGTGGTAAGCTCCCCTTTGGCCTTGCGCCGGGCATGGGTCTTAATGCCTTCTTTGTATACACCGTATGTCTGGGTATGGGCTATCATTGGTCGTTTGCCCTAACTGCAGTATTCCTTGAGGGTCTGCTATTTATACTCCTTACGGTGACAAATGTACGTGAGGCAATCGTAAACTGCATACCCATAAACCTACGATATGCCATTGGTGCGGGTATCGGCCTCTTTATCGCCTTTATAGGACTTCAGCATGCCGAGATTATCGTGGCCAATGATGCCACACTCGTGACACTTGGCAAGATTACCGAGGGCCCAGCATTGTTGGGTATCATAGGTCTGCTAATCACAGGTATTATGTATGTTAAGAGGGTGCGTGGCGCAATGCTCTTTGGTGTGCTTATCACAACAGCGATAGGTATCCCTATGGGTATTACCGAGTTCCAGGGCTTTGTATCTACTCCATCGTCTATCGAACCTATATTCTGCAAGTTCCAGTGGAACAACATATTCACACTCGACATGCTCGTTGTGGTGTTCACCTTCCTATTTATCGATATGTTTGATACCGTAGGTACGCTCATTGGTGTATCTCAGCGTGCCGGCATGGTAAACGAAGATGGTAAGATTGCACGTCTTAATCAGGCGTTTATGTCGGACGCTATCGCTACCACCGCAGGTGCTATGCTCGGTACATCGACAACAACAACATATGTGGAGCGTGCTGCTGGTGTGGCACAGGGTGGTCGCACAGGTCTTACAGCCTTTACAGTAGGTTGTTGCTTCGTCATAACACTCTTCTTCTCGCCACTCTTCCTCTCGATACCATCAGCTGCTACAGCCCCTGTGCTTATCATTGTGGGTCTGTTGATGCTTGAGCCTATACGTAATATCGACTTTAGCGACTATACAGAGTCTATACCTGCATTTGTATGCATAATCCTCATGCCATTGTCGTACTCTATCTCGGATGGTATATTGATGGGTATGATATGCTACGTGTTGCTCAATATGTGCTGTGGTAAGTTCAAGAAACTCGCACCTACGATGTATATCCTTGCTACATTGTTTATATTAAAGTATCTATTCATTGTGGTGCCTGAGAAGGCTATGGAGTCTACACCAGCAGTTGTTGAGGAGGCTAAGGTGGAGGTTGTCGCAGAACCAGAGTCTAAGTCATCGTTTGAGGGTGAGATAATAATTGTGAAAAGTGATGAGAAGTAGTGTTATTGGTATCGGTAATGCGCTTACCGATATGCTTGTGAATCTATCTAACGACTCTGTACTTACGGAGTATCAGCTTGCTAAAGGCTCTATGAGCTTGGTGGATAGCGAGCTTCAGACAGCCATCTCTAAGCACGTGGCAGGATGTCCCTACTCGCTATCGTTGGGTGGCTCGGCGGGTAACACAATACGTGCTATGGCACGCCTTGGTACCCCTGTGGGCTTTATCGGTAAGGTGGGCGAGGATGGCACCGGCGAGTTCTACGTTCAGGCGTTGCGTAACGTGGGCGTGGTGCCATATATCCTACACTCGGAGCAGAAGTCTGGAAAGTGTGTGGCGTTGGTATCTAAGGATGGCGAGCGCACCTTCGTAACACACCTTGGCGCAGCTGCTGACCTGCATGCTGATGAGATTGATGGTGTTGTGTTTGATGGCTATGACTACCTATATATCGAGGGTTACTTGGTTCAGGACCACGACCTTATACGTACTACTATCGAGCGTGCCAAGGCTCATGGTCTTAAGGTGGCTATTGACCTTGCGTCGTTCAATGTCGTGGAGGAGAATCGTGAGTTTCTGCGTGATATCGTTGAACGCTATGTAGATATCTTGTTTGCCAACGAGGATGAGGCACGTGCCTTTACGGGCGAGGCTGAGCCTCAGAATGCCCTGCAGCAGATTAGCTCTATGTGTGAGCTTGCTGTTGTCAAGATTGGCATGCGTGGTGCGCTTATCAAGCGTGGCGAGGAGGTTGTCCATGTGGGCATTATGGCGGCAGCTAAGCGTGTAGATACTACGGGTGCTGGAGACTTCTATGCTGCAGGCTTTATGGCGGGTCTTACGGAGGGTCTTAGCCTACGTCAGTGTGGTACGCTTGGTGCTATTGCCGCAGGCAAGGTTATTGAGGTTGTAGGCACAACGCTCAGCGAGGAGGCGTGGAGCGAGATTATCACATTGGCCGATCAGGTGCGTACAGAGCAGTATCTATTTTGATTGTCGTACAAAAATCATAAAAAAAGAGATGGTCATCCGACCATCTCTTTATGCTTTTAGGTTGCCCCGTCTATTAGTGGCACCCACCGCAGTCACAGCCGTCGCCACAC
>JAZNQJ010000195.1:0-14957 GCA_045590115.1 Alistipes sp.
CATCCGCAACCAGGCGAAGCTTACAATAGAGAATCCTACCAACGAGTTTATCACCATCAGTGGCTGGACAGTTAGCAACATCCACGCCTATGGCACAACAGCACCCTACCACCCCGAGAAGCGTTTCCCTACTGAGGGTACAGCCTTTGTGTGGCCAGGCGAGGACTTTGTGACACTGCCTGAGAACAGAGTAAAACTTTCGGACATCACCGATGTTACTACCAAGCCCGAGGAGTATATCTTTGAGCATGAGAACACCTTGCAGGATCCTGTAAGTGTCATCATCAAGGGTCGCCCAGCGGGTGGTAGCGAGGAGCTATACTACCGAGTGATGATCATCGACGAGATGGGCGAGCAGCTTATGATTCGCCGTAACCACCACTACAAACTAAACATCACAGGCAAGCTAACCTATGGTAGCCGTTCGTTTGAGGATGCGCTCACAGCTCCTGCAACGAACAATATTTGGGTTGCTGTAGATGATTGGGTAAACGAGGTATCATACCAGGGTATATCTTTGGCCGTAGACCAGACAAGCGTCGTTTTGGGCGAGGATAAGGCTGGTCAGAGCCTTGAGCTTGGCTACACCATCACAGGCACATCGGCACTCTCGGCTGCCGATATCGCTGAGGTATCGTGGATTGAGGGCAACCACGTTGCTGCCCACAACTTCAACCACACCTTCACCCCTAATGGCAACGAGGGTCGTGGCACGATTACCATTCAGCTTCTTGAGATGGGTGAGAGCGCAATGCTCGAGGGTACGCTTATCGTGAAGAAGGGTCGCTTGCAGCGTACCATCAACATCGTGCTTATCAAGACTCAGAAGTTTACGCCTGTATGGGCTGCTACGCAGATCTACGGTGGCGAGATTGGCGAGCTTGCAACCTTCAAGTTCAACGTCCCTGAGGACTTCCCATTCTTCCCGTTCAACGTATACGTGTCGGTAAACTCGCTCGACGTGCGTACCGAGACCACAGGACGTGTACTTCCCGTAGTACGCAAGGGCGATGAGGGTTGGTATGGCGCAGACAATGAGCTTGGATATAAGTATGTATACACCGTTACCGAGCCAGGCACACAACGCCTCTATATGCACAGTATCCTTACCCACGAGCAGGGTGGCAAGGACAATATCATGCTTGAGGCAGAGTTCTTTGAGACCGTAACCAAGGAGTTCCAATATGCATCGCACCAGAACGCTATCAGCGTGAAAGACCTTGAGACATATAGCGTATCAGGCGTTAGCGATGAGGTTATCTACTACCGTCTTGTGCCTCGCAAGATAAATGCTCCTGTACGTATCGACGTGTTGCTCAACGACGTATCGGGCGCAACACCACAGCCTATCAATGCTGGCCAGAACGATGAGTTCTTCATCTACACACGCACTCTCGACTCGCTCTACAACCAGGCAGATCGTGACATGTTTGGTCTACCCAACAATTGGGAGTGGGACTGTAGGCTCTACACCGTAGATGACAGCTATTGGCGACAGAGTACCAACGGTCGTATGCTCATGTTCAAGCCTACGAAGTTCGATAAGAGCGGCAGTGATGTTGGCAACTACTCAATCTTCCTAAAGACCAACTCATCACGTAGCGATGATATGATACGTATCGCCTCAAACCAGCCTGAGAGCTACTCAGCACTACCGGGCAAGGAGGGTCAGAACTATACGGGTAACACCTACCGTTCGTTCATCTACGAGCTTTCGACCTACCACCCATTCCGCTTTGCAGCTCAGGTGGCTATTGGTGGTGGCACACCTGTAGGTACATGGGGCAATGCTACTGAGGCAGACCCTGTAGACCATCTTGAGTGGTCGTATTTGCCCAACCAGCAGGTAGACATCAACCTTGAGATTACCAGCTTCCAGGGTACTGATAGTCGCTCGGCAGACCCATTTGGTACCGAGTTTGAGATTTACATCGACGCACCTATGCTTAAGCTCGATGAGAGCCGCCTAAGCCCCGAGATGGCAGCCAAGCTTAAGCCACACGCAACCATTCCTGGTCGCTTTGTCTACACCGTAGATGCGTCACGTGAGGCTGAGCGTGCTACGGGCAATGGTCAGAGTGTCCTCATTGCCGACCCTGCTGCAGCGTCGCAGGCTGGCGAGCGCAAGACCCTGCCATTTGTGACTACAGGCGTTACCACAGCGGGCGAGATTGTGCTTAGCTCACAGACTGAAGTTTGCGAGTTCTTCGAGAAGCGCTTCAAGATTACTAACACGCTTATCGAGGGTGACATTAAGTATGAGGTAGCTGGCGTAGCACAGAGCGTTACAGCCAACGAGTTCGTTAGCTTCGCCGTAGAGCGCACAGGCGTACGTATCGGCTCAATGAACATTTACTCAGATGGAAAGTTTGCGCTCAATCTTCGTGCCGAGTACTCATTTACATGGAACGAGGATGCTATACTGCTCAACTACATCAAGGATAGCAAGATCTACGAGGCTAAATACCCAAGCCTCAAGGCGTTATACGATGACGTGGTGACAAATGGCAATGCCATCATCCTTCGTGAGTAGATGTTATAATCACGCTAAAGAGAAACCGTTGTAGTTCACACTACAGCGGTTTTTTTTGGATTAATACGTAGATTTTACTACTTTTGTAGTGATTACTACTAAAGATTTTACAATGTACAGCGAAAAGATAAACTCTCTTATAGATATGGCCTTGGCCGATGGTCAGCTTACAGAAGCCGAGAGGAAGATTCTTCTAAGACGTGCCGAGCAGGAGGGCATCGACCTCGATGAGTTCGAGATGGTGCTAAACGCAAAACTTCATCAACTTGGCCAGCAACCCTCAACCACTCCACCACCAGCACCTAAGCCTACACGCCATGGCGAGCTTATAAAGTGTCCTGCATGTAATAACACCGTTGCCAGCTATCAGGGTCGTTGCGATGCTTGTGGCTATGAGTTTGAGAACATCGAAGCTAATAAGAGTATTATCCAGCTTACAAACTCTCTGCTTAGATGCTCCACGCCAGCCCAGCAGCAGCAGGTAATCACCACCTTCCCCGTACCCAACTCTAAGGCCGACCTTATCGCCCTACTGATACATATTGAGCCACACATCCGTCAAGAGTACAACACCCTGAAGATGCCTACTTCACACTCTATCAGACCTGCATAATGACCGCTAAGCAGACCTTCCCGAACGACCGTCAGCTACAACGTTTTGTTGTTGGTCTTTCAGGCATTGAGCAGCATATGAGGAGTCTACGCTCAAAGCGACAAATATCGGGTGTATTCAAGTGGGCGAAAGAGCATATGGGCATTACTATACTTGTTATAGTTGCACTTCTTAGCACCATCATTTTTGGTGTGCAGAACATCTCGAAGAGTAGTGCCAAGCGCCTCGAGCAGCAAATCCAGCAGCTAATCAACGAAAATAGGCTTGATGAGGCTACGGAGGCACTTCAAACAGCCGATATTAGTAGATATAACTTGGCAGGTCAGCTTATTGAGAAGTATATTGCCGAGGATAATGTTGAACGTGCCATCCACATATTTGAGCATGTTACACCTAAACATTGCGGCATGGATTACCTGCAATATGCGACCTTCACACACGATGGATATGAGAATCGTGCGGTGGAGCTTATCTACGACAAGCTTATCGAGAAAGGTATGTACAAGCAGGCATGGAGCTACCACCCTATCGATGCCTCAGAGCGTGATAGTGGATATAACTCCGACTGCTACTATCAGTTTATGGTCGATGTTATTGCACACCTATGCAAAAATGGCAGACATGAAGAGGCTGTTAGGTTTGTCGAGGAGTACTCAATATGGTTTGAGAAGTACTCATCTAATTACAAGGATTACAACTACCAGACATCCAAGCTGAAGCTACTCAACATTATCAAACAATACAAATAGACCACTACTCATTGATTAACTCGTCGAGCTTGCCGACTCGTTGTCCGATGTAGGTGCGTATAGTACCCACCTCGGCCTCGTACGAGCCAAGTGCCTGGAAGTTCATATGCACCCACTGGTTGAGTATTGGCCAGCGTAGGAAGTTTAGTTGCTGCGACTCCTCAAGAAGCTTGGCTGTTTCGCTGACATAATCAAGCATTGAGGCTGCATCAAGACCATTCTGCTTTGCCCAGCTCCACAACTTTTGCAGCTCTGCACGTGCCTGAGGGTCATACTTAATGATGCGATTGTTCATCTGGTTAACAGCCTCGCTTGCTCCCGAACTCTTACCACAATAGAGGAAGTCATCGGTACTATTTATAGGATAGGTGCGGTAGTCATTCTCAAAGGCGAGGTCACAGTCCCACACAGGACCTACGTAGAACCTATCATCGCCACGCTTCTTATACATATATACACTCCAATAGGTATCGGTGTTTCCTATATACTCACCCACAAGGAAGTGGCGCAGGTAGCTATCTAAGTCAAGATACTTGCGGTATCCATTCACCTCATCGGTATAGTTACCCGCAAATACCGAGGCCTCCATAGTATTGAAGTGGTTCTCAATATAGGCACGTTGCTCGGCAGTAATCTTCTCATCGTCGGGCGACTTTATGGTTACGGGCGTACCCTTCTTTGAGTAGAAGTATACCTTCTCGGTTGTCGAGGCGTAGGCATCAATCTCTATGAGGTAACCTCCCGTAAGGTTAACACCTGAGTTATCCGAAGTCTTCATCTCGGTGACATCGACACGATTTTTACGCACATCAACCTGATCGCATAGCTGATAACACCCCTTATACTCACCATTGATAATCACATCCACAGGTTTACAAAATGGGGTATAGGCCAACCCAAGACGGCGACTGACCTCAAAGGCTAATATGTTACGCATCAGGGTTTTATCGCCATGGTTACTGAGCAGAGTCCACTTCTTTGCCTCGGCAGGCGCACCAAGCGGGCTACGCTTCTGGCTAAACTTCAGGCGGTAAGGCTTCTTCTCGAAATTCCAACTTGCGTTACCCCTACCACGCACCCCTGTCTGGGTGTCGGTGAGTAGATGCATGCCCCCTTGTGAGATGATGTGTACGGTGCTTGTTATCTCCACCTCCTTGGATGTAATATCCTGAGCATTAGCTGTATTTATAACCACCGTAGGCAAATTTGTAAGCTGATATAGCTGCGAATCATCGCCTGCACCCTTATAGCCGTAGAACTCCAACTCTGCAAGGTTGCAACGCTTGTCGTTAGGTGTCACATAGCGCACATATCTAAAGCCTCGTGAGCAGCTTACATCGGCATAGGTCATCACACGCTCAGGCGCAGGTTGCTTGATGATGTATATTGGCAGCGCATCGCTAAAGTCGGCATTATTAGCACCCTCGATGAGTGCTGTTACCACACGTGTGGGTTGTGTTATACGTGGCGAGTAGCCGATACGTGTTATCACGTGTGGCTCGCCAAGATCATATCCCACCCAGGTGTTGGAGCGGTCATACGAGGCAAAGAAGGTATCGTAGTTGCCATCAAAGAGATTGCTCTTTGTGTTTACCGTCTCGCTCATCTGACCATTACCATAGTCCACAGAGTAGCGTGTGCCGATGATAGCTCCCGAAAGTTTCTCGCTGTCGGGTGTTTCGCCACGCTTAGGAATTGTTAGCTCAAAGCTCTGCTTCATGCCCGCAGCAATCTCGAGCTTCTCGTGAAGCGTGTAGTAATACTCATCGCCATTAATCTCTATTCTGAATAGGCGTGTTCCAGCGCTAATGGTCTGAGGCACAAACACCGAAGTAAAGCTATCGCCCACTCCGGTAATGGTTATATCGTTGGTCTTTGTGGCAGGCTTTAGCACACCCGTAGCAAGGCTAAACTGAGCTTCGGTCAGCGTGTTACATAGCCTTACGCTCTTTTCAGCGCTCTTCCACTCATTGTCACTCCACCCGGCACCCTGATTGATGGTAAGCTCAATGCGTGCCACGAGCGGCCTCATCACAATAGATACAGGAGATTTCGTAGGCACCACCCTATCTGCCTTACCCCACATGAGATATTGCTCCTGTGACTTGCTGTCGGCCAACGATATCTTCTGCTGCGTAATACTACTAATATCTTCTATATAAGGATGATACGCAATGATTTGTACATCGGTGGCCTCGTCACGATAGTATGCTGGCAAGGTAGAAGTCCATTTACCGCCCGCATAGCCATACTTCACGTTATCGGCCTGGTTGCCCTTCGTAGAGATACCTACGGTCGCATCTCCATTATAGTTTACAACATAGAGGCCTATGTTGTCGCCTGACTCAAACTGCTGCTTGGCACTTGAGTCACTTATTGTAGCTGAGATGGATATAGGCATGGTGCCATTGGGCGGTGTTACACCGTCATCTATACCCGACTCCGAGCATGCCACAAACATTAGGCCCATGGCGACGTATGTAAATAGCTCTCTTAGTCTCATTGCGTTAAAGTATTAGTGTGCCTCAAGCCATGTTGCGCCATCGTTGACCTCCACGATAAGAGGTACGCTAAGCTGTGCAACGCTCTCCATCGCCTCTTTGAGTATCTGTTTTACCTTGTCAAGCTCCTCCACGAGGGTATCTACAACAACCTCATCGTGTACCTGCATAATCATCCTTGAGCGTATGCCCTCCTGCTTAAAGCGGCGGCTAATCTCAATCATCGCAAGCTTCATAATGTCGGCTGCCGAGCCTTGTATAGGGGCATTTATAGCGTTACGCTCTGCCAAGCCTCGCACCGTACGGTTTGAGGATGTTATGTCACGAAGCAAACGCCTACGGCCGAACATGGTCTGCGCATAACCCTCAACAGCAGCACGTGCCACAACATCATCCATATACTGCTTAACACCCGGATAGCTCGCAAAGTAGCTATCAATTAGCTCCTTAGCCTCACGATTAGGGATATCCAGACGCTGCGCAAGACCAAATGCCGAGATACCATAGATGATACCGAAATTTGCTGTCTTGGCACTACGACGCTCCGATGATGTCACCTCCTCTGTCGACTTGTGGAAGAGGCGTGCTGCAGTAGAGGTATGCACATCCTCGTTTGAGAGGAAGGCATCAATAAGCGACTTATCACCACTAAGGTGTGCCATAAGCCTAAGCTCAATCTGCGAGTAGTCGGCAGCCACTATGCGATGCTCCGCATCCGAGGCTATAAAGGCCGCACGTATAGGCTTGCCAAGAGAATCACGAATAGGTATATTCTGCAAGTTTGGATTTGTCGACGATAGTCGTCCTGTTGCCGTAACCGCCTGATTATATGATGTGTGTATACGCCCGGTCTCGGCATTTACCAGCTCGGGCAACGCCTCGACATATGTCGATAGCAGTTTCTTGACACCACGATACTCAAGTATCTTGCTTACGATTGGGAAGTCGTGAGCAAAACCCTGCAAGTACTCCTCCTCGGTTGAGAACTGCTTGGTCTTGGTCATCTTAGGCTTTGCAGCGATACGTAGCTTGGCAAAGAGTACCTCGCCGAGCTGACGTGATGAGTTGATGTTAAGCTCAGGCTCATCGGCCATCGTGCGCACTTCCTGCTCCAGCTTTTCGAGCAAGCTGCGAAGTTGCTCTGCATAGCTATTTAGTGCCTCGCAATCAATCTTAACACCCTCAAGCTCAATATCTGCCAGCACATCAATCATAGGTGCCTCGATACGCTCGTAAAGCTCCATCATGCCTAACTGCTCTACCTCCTTTATGAGCTTATCTTTAAGTTGTAGTGTGATGTCGGCATCCTCGGCAGCATACTCCGCAATGCGCTCAAGACCCACAAGATCCATCGTAAGCTGCTTAGCACCCTTGCCTATGAGTGTCTCGATGGCTATCGGCGTATAGTTTAGGTAGCGCTCAGCAAGGAAGTTCATATTGTGGCGAGACTCCGCATCTACGAGGTAGTGTAGTAGCATGGTATCTATCTTACGTCCACGCACCTCAATACCAAGTCTGCGTAGCACCATGATATCAAACTTAATGTTTTGACCTATCTTGGCGATAAACTTATTCTCAAACAACGGACGTAGTATCTCGACATATTGCTCCTTAGTATCCCTGCTAAATGGCACATACCACGCCTTGTGAGGCTCTACAGCAAACGACAAGCCTACGATTGTGCTTGCCACAGGGCTAAGTCCCGTAGTCTCGGTATCGAAACATATCTCAGGGTATTTCTGCAACTCAGCACTTAGAGCCTTAAGTTCCTCAGCGTTGTGTATTATTCGGTAGTCATGCTCGGTATTTGAGATATTTCGTGGCGTATCAAAGAGCTCATCATCAGCCTCTTGAGTAGACTCCACCGCAGGCTCTGCATCGGCCTCGGGTGCTGGCGCAGCGAACATCGCAAACAGATCGCCCTGACCCTCAAGCTTAGCACGACGCTTAGCCTCGGCCTTGGCACGCGCCACCTCCTGGAGCTGTATCTGAGGCTCCTGATGAGGGCCTTCGGCCTTTGGAGTTTCGGGTGCAACATTCTCTATATCACGCAGAAACGATGAGAAGTTAAGCTCAGCATAGAGGCCTTTGAGCAGTGTGTAGTTGGGGCAACACATCGTAAGTGCCGACTCATCAAACTCGATAGGTACATCGAGGCGAATGGTGGTAAGCTCCTTGGCCAAGCGCAGCTTATCGCCCCACTCTGCAATGTTTTTTCCCGTCTTACCGCCGATATTCTCACAGTTGTCAAGGATATTTTCCACTGTACCATAGGCATTTACAAGCTTACAAGCACCCTTCTCACCAATGCCTGGCACACCGGGAATATTATCCGAGGCATCGCCCCACAAAGCGAGCATATCACGCACCAGCACAGGGTCTGTAAATCCATACTTTGCCTCGATGCCCGCCTTATCCACGATGATGATATCTTCGCCCTTTTGGGTGTATATCTTACACCTGTCATCAACGAGCTGACCATAGTCCTTATCGGGAGTCACCATGAATACCTCGTAGCCGAGCTTTGCACCCTGCTTTGCAAGTGTGCCAATGACATCATCGGCCTCGAAGCCCTTAACCTCGAGAGTCGGGATACACATAGCCTCCAACAGTCGCTTTACGTATGGTACTGAGAGCTTTATATCCTCAGGCGTAGGTGGGCGGTTGGCCTTATACTCCGAGAATATCTCACCACGAAAGCTACCTCCTGGGGGGTCGAACGCCACGCCTATAAGGTCGGGCTTCTCACGCTTTAGCAGGTCACGCAGAAACTTTGTGAAGCCAAACACCACCGAGGTGTTAAGGCCATCACGATTACGCATAGGGCGACCCATGAATGCGTAGTAGTATTTATATATCAGCGCATATGCGTCGATGAGGAATAGTCGCTTAGCCATCCTACTTATGGTTGTTGGTTAGAAGTTATCCGAAGCATACCATTCGGCAAACGATGTTGCTGTCTCGTGTAGGCGCAGCGAGTGTAGCTCAATCTCATCGGGTAGTGCGCCGAGTATTCGCTCAGCAAAGTCCGTAAGCATATTCTCGCATGTTGGCTGGTAGTCGGTAAGCACAATCTTCGAGAAGCGATATCCCAGCTCTGTTGCCACCTGCTCTGCGGCTAAGGTGTTGCGCATCATGAATGAGTGGTCGAGGCGATCAACAATCTGCTCGTTTACGATGCGCTTAAGCAATCCGAAGTCCATCACCATGCCTAACTTTGGCGAGTTAGGGTCGCTCTGAGGCTCTCCCTTGATGGTTACAAATAGGCGGTATGAGTGGCCATGAATCTCACGACATAGTCCGTCGTAGCCCTCCAACATGTGGGCTGCCTCGAACGTAAACTCCTTAGTAAGTCTGATTACCGACATTATGCTGTAGTTTAATTTGTTAATACCCTATCAATTATGATACTACAAAGATACCATATTTATTTGAAATATGGTAATATTGCGAAAATTATTTGGTGCTGGGGAGAAGAAAGGTCAAGCGACAGGGAAGTTTCAGAGAGATTAGGTAGAGTATGGAGTTTAAGGATAGTCACTAAACTCCTTAATCACTCCCCGACCAAATTTTTGATTAGAAGGTCATAGATGTGGTACATCGCAAAAGAGACTACCGTAGGATAGTACTAAAACGTACAGCCTACGGTAGTCTACTTTTAGGGATGTGCCGCAGATGCGGCCTTATAATCGAAAATTACTTAAGGACGCCAAGCTTACGACCAACCTTAACAAACGCCTCAACGCAACGGTCAAGCTGCTCGGTAGTGTGGCCAGCAGAAACCTGAACACGGATACGTGCCTGTCCCTTTGGAACTACAGGGTAGTAGAAGCCTGTTACGAATACGCCCTCCTGCTGAAGCTCTGCAGCGAAGTCCTGAGAGAGCTTAGCATCGTAGAGCATAACAGCGCAGATAGCTGACTGTGTAGGCTTGATGTCGAAGCCTGCAGCAATCATCTTAGTGCGGAAATGCTCAACGTTAGCAACGAGCTGATCGTGAAGCTTATCGCTCTCCTCCAACATCTTGAACATCTCGATAGAAGCACCAACAACGGCTGGTGGAAGTGAGTTAGAGAAGAGGTAAGGACGTGAGCGCTGACGGAGCATGTCGATAATCTCCTTGCGGCCTGTTGTGAAGCCACCAACAGCACCACCAAATGCCTTACCGAGGGTACCTGTGAGGATATCTACCTTGCCACGAAGGTCGTAAAGCTCAGTGATACCACGACCGGTCTTACCAAGAACACCTGCAGAGTGGCACTCGTCAACCATTACAAGAGCGTCATACTTCTCAGCCAACTCACAAATCTTGTCGAGTGGAGCAGCGTTACCATCCATAGAGAATACACCGTCGGTAACGATGATGCGGAAGCGCTGTGCCTGAGCCTGCTTCAAGCACTCCTCAAGCTCTGCCATATCGGCATTAGCGTAGCGGTAGCGCTGAGCCTTGCAAAGACGTACGCCGTCGATGATAGATGCGTGGTTCAAAGCGTCTGAGATGATAGCATCCTCAGCTGTGAACAATGGCTCAAAAACACCGCCGTTAGCGTCGAAGCAAGCAGCGTAGAGGATAGTATCCTCAGTGCCAAAGTAGTCAGCGATAGTCTTCTCAAGCTCCTTGTGCATATCCTGGCAACCGCAGATGAAGCGTACTGATGACATACCGAAGCCACGCTCATCCATAGCCTTCTTAGCTGCGTCGATAAGACGCTGGTTGTCTGACAAACCAAGATAGTTATTAGCGCAGAAGTTCAATACAGGGCGGTTAGCCACGTCGATCTCGGCACGCTGTGGTGACTCGATAATGCGCTCAGTCTTGTACAAGCCGGCAGCCTTAATCTCGGCCAGCTCGTTCTGCAAATGCTGCTGAAATTTTCCGTACATTGTAGTAAAAGTTTTAGTTATAGTTTTATTGGAATTATGTTTGTGTTACTCAGTCTTGATATCTTTGTTCACGTTCTTTGAGCCGATGAGTGCGTAGAAGAGCAAGTATGCGAGGCCTGCAACGATTACCCAATAGCTTGCAAGGTAGCTACCTGTCCAATCCACGATACCATTCTGGAGCAATGGGAGGATACCACCACCGCATACAAGTGCCATGAAGATACCTGAAGCACGCTCGGTATACTTACCCAAGCCCTCAACAGCGAGGTTGAAGATGCCACCCCACATCACTGATGTGCAGAGGCCACACAACACGAGCAATGCTGCATTGATAGGCACCTCAGCCATGCCAAAGCCCTCAGTACCCTTGAATACAGGGAGGTTTACAGCGGTCTCAGGGTTGAGCGTCATAGCACCCAAAACAAGAGCCAAGCCGATAACTGATACAGAGGTAAGCATAGCCTTAGCCGACACCTTAGCACCGAGTGCAGCACCTGCCAAACGACCGAAGAACATGAGCAACCAATAGGTAGCAGCCACCGTAGCAGCAATACCCTCAGCACCTGTCTCTACCGAGAGACCACCATTCTGCAACCACTTCTGCAAAACGTTAGGGATACCTACCTCAACACCTACGTAGATGAAGATTGCCACAGCACCCAACACAAAGTGGCGGAACGACATAGGGCCAATCTTAGACTCCTCAGCCTTAGCCTCCTCACGACGCTCGGTCTCAGGGATATTAGTAAAGAGGATTACCACGAATGCAAGGGCGAAGATTGCCAAGGCGATGAACATCAATGGGAACACCTGCTTAATCTGAGCATCAGCGATGCTTGGCACAAACACACCTGTGAGGAAGATAACAGCAGTACCCATGAACGAGTTGAACGAGCCACCCACCTGCAGAAGCTGGTTACCACGATTACCACCACCTGCGAGCTTGTTAAGCATAGGGTTAACCACGATGTTAAGCATACACATTGAGAAACCTGCGATGAATGCACCGAGGAGATATACGCCAAATGCGGCGTTACCCTCCAACAGACCAGCGATAGTCTGCACGCCAACACCTGTGAAGCCGACAGCTACGGCAGCCAATGCTGTGAACTTGTAGCCACGCTTCTGAAGGAGGTTACCCGCAGGGATACCCATACAAGCGTAGGCGATAAAGTTGGCAAACACACCGAGTGTACCCATCCAGTTAGCTACGTCGAACTGGTTCTTAAGCACATCACCCATAGGCGATGCGAGGTTGGTTACAAACGAGATCATTCCGAACAATAGAATCATCACGATGATAGCCAACACGTTACTGTTTTTCTGTGTACTCATAATGATATAGAATTAATTTGTTGTTTTCGGGTTATCTATCTCTCTCAGCAATATATGTGCAGAGGTTCATCAGCGACATGCGATATGGCGTGTCGGGATACTTCGCAAGCAGGTGCATTGCACGTGCCAAGTATGCCTGCATGGTCTTTGCCGCAAGCTCACAGCCACCATTTTCGTCGACTATTGCCTGGAGCTTGTCTACTGCCGTCTCATCCTTGTCGCAGACCTTAAGGAGGTCGACAATCTGGCGACGCTCCTCATCACTCTTACGCTCCATGACCTCGATGAGCGGGAGTGTCATCTTATGCTCACGCAGGTCGTTGTTTGCGGGCTTGCCTGTATTGTTTTGGCGGTTGTAGTCGAGGATATCGTCCTGAATCTGGAATGCCATGCCTATCGCCTCGCCAAACTTACGCATGCGGTCAACATCCTCACGTGAAGCACCCACCGAGAGCGCACCCATCGCAGCACTAACACCCAAGAGGCTGGCTGTCTTCTGGTCGATGATGTGGTAGTAGTCCTCACGAGTGGTGTCGAAGTTGCGAGCGTGCTGGCTCTGCAGCACCTCGCCCTCGCAGAGTGTCGCCATGCTTGAGCCTACGTAGGATAGTAGGTCGTACTGTGCCGAGGCCATGCCTATCGACATTGTGCGGGCAAGGATATAGTCGCCGAGGATGATTGCCATGTCGCTCTGCCACTTGGCATTCACCGAAGGACGGCCACGACGCTCATCTGCCGAGTCGAGTACATCGTCGTGGATGAGCGATGCGGTATGAATCATCTCTATGAGCATTGCTGCCAGATATGTGCGCTTTGAGCAGTGACGCTCTGCGCCACACTCCTCATCTACAGCACTTTCGCCCGCCGACATCATCGAAGCGGCAAGCATAGTGAGCATTGGGCGCACACCCTTACCACGTGAGGTCAGGGCATATGTCAGCATCTCGTGCATAAGCTCGCCTTCGGCAGAGAGATTCTCCGAGACAAAGGCATCGAATGCCTCCATATCTTTGGCTATGGGTTTGCGTATAGAGTCGATTGTAACCATTGTAAACACATTATATCACGCAAAGATAACAATTTTTTGGTAATATTATCCTACTACACACAACAATATGCATCACATTTCGCTCTTTTTTTACTGTTTTTTATTTTTTCGTAAATTTTTCGTACCTTTGGGCGATAATTGTCTATATAAGTAAAGTATGGCTTTGAACAAGATTAATACTCGCAATAATACACAACATTGGGCAAAGAGTCTGCTACCATGGATTACGGGCATAGCACTCTTTGTGGCTGTCAACCTGCTGTTCTACGCTCCACAGTTTGAGGGCAAGTCACTTGGTCAGGGCGATATTGCCCAATATGCCGGCATGTCGAAGGACATCAAGGGGCATCGTGAGGCCACGGGCGAGGATCCTCAGTGGACAGGAAATATGTTCTCAGGCATGCCCGCCTATCTTATCGATGTCGAGTACCCCACGCAGTATGTCAAGCAGGGCGTAGGCAGCCTTGTCAAGGTTGTCGACAGCCCTATGAACATGACGCTGTTTGCTATGATACTTATGATGGTGGCTGTGGTGCTTATGGGCATGAACCCCTGGATAGGCATCATCGCAGGTTTAGCCTACGGACTATCCACCTACTTCTTTATCATCATCGACGCTGGCCATATCACCAAGATGTGGGCTTTGGTATATGCTCCGCCGCTCATCGCCTCGGTATGGTATGCACTGCGCAAGAATGCATGGCTCGGTGCTGCGTTAGCCGCCCTGTTTGGCTCGTTAGAGCTTGGCGCTAACCACCCACAGATAACCTACTACTTTCTAATCGTTGCTTTTGCACTATGGCTCAGCGAGTTGTGGTTTGCTTATAAGGATAAGGCACTTAAAAAGTTTGGCCGCACAACACTACTTTTGGCCACTGCCGCACTCCTTGCCTTAGGCTCTAACTTCTCGCCACTTTGGTATACGTTCAAGCATCAGAAGTACACCACACGAGGTGTTGCGGAGGCTGTATCGGAGGCTGAGGCACGTGAGCGTAAGATTGCCTACAACACTGAGTGGAGCTACGGCAAGGCCGAGAGTTTCAATATGCTTGTCCCTGACTATATGGGACGCTGGTCGGGACAGCTTAACGATGAGGCCATAGCAATACTTCAGGGCAGTGGTTTCAACGAGGCGATACTCGGTCAGGCGATTAATGAGGCGGCAGAGCTTTACCGCCAGCACTACCCTGAGATGACCCCACAGCATATCCTTGAGGCTATCGTGGCGGGCGATGTGGAGCTACTCGCCGTTGTCTACGAGCTTGCTGCCCGTCAAATGAGAAAGGCAGCGGCA
>JAZNQJ010000196.1:0-6328 GCA_045590115.1 Alistipes sp.
TTGTCTGCACAAGGTTAGGATTGATGGCATCTTTAAGAAGCGCAACAACAGCACCCGTAACACCCAAGTCGTTAACCGTAAGTGGAGTATCGTCGTAGCGGACGCCCAACACAATGCGACCAATACGCACATACAAATCCTCAACGCTACGTGCCAAGCAGAGGATAGCCATAATCTCCGATGCAGGGGTAATATCGAAGCCTGTCTCTGTAGGGATGCCATTTGCTGAGCCACCCAAGCCTGACACGATGTTACGCAACGAGCGGTCGTTCATATCAAGCACTCGACGCCACATAACCTTCTTGAGACCCACCTGTTTAGAGCGGTTGTGGTAGAGGTAGTTATCCAGCAATGCTGCGATAAGGTTGTTTGCCGATGTGATGGCGTGGAAGTCACCCGTAAAGTGGAGGTTGATATCCTCAGATGGGAGTACCTGAGCATAGCCACCACCAGTAGCACCACCCTTCATACCGAAGCAAGGGCCAAGCGAAGGCTCACGCAAGGCGATAATCGCCTTCTTGCCGATGTGGTTAAGACCCATACCGAGGCCGATGCTTACGGTAGTCTTACCAACACCCGCCTTGGTAGCGGTGATTGCCGTAACGAGGATAAGGTGGTTCTTAGCAACCTTCTTCTCATCTATTAGCTTATAAGGAACCTTTGCAATGTACTTACCGTAGTTGAACACCTCATCATCAGGGAAGCCTACGTTTGCTGCAATCTCACGAATATTCTTTAGCTCGGTTTCACGAGCAATCTCAATATCTGTCTTCATATATTTACTTTTATATTAATATAATTAATTATAGGTTTGTTTGTTAGTTACTCCTTGCCGACAACAGCCTCAAGCTCCTCAACGGTAAGTGGTAAGAGCTTATCGCCGATAAAGCGGCTGCCGGTCTCGGTTACGAGTACATCATCCTCGATACGGATACCGCCAAATGTGCGGAATGAGTCGAGTGCTGCATAGTCTACGATACCCTCGAACTTACCCTCTGAGCGCATCTTGTCGATAAGTGCTGGGATGAAGTAGAGGCCTGGCTCGTCAGACATAACAGTACCTGGCTCAACACGCCATGTGGCACGATGGATACATGTTGCCGACTTCTGGGCACGCTCCAACACTGTTGAGAAGTCGAACGAGCGCTCGCCGATATTCTCCAAGTCGTGAACATCCATACCCATGCCATGACCAAGGCCATGAGGCATGAAGAGGTACATAGCACCAGCCTCAACGGCTACCTCAGGTGTAGACTTGATAAGACCCAAGCCCTTGAGGCCATCAGCCAATGATAGGTATGCTGCCTTGTGAATCTCAGGGTAGAGCAGACCTGGCTTAATCATATCCTTAACCTCGCTATGAGCGCGCAATACTACGTTATATACATCACGCTGAAGGTCGCTAAACTTACCATTTACAGGGTATGTACGAGTGTGGTCTGAGCAGTAGCCCTCAACAGACTCGCCACCACCATCAACGAGAAGCAGACGGCCTGACTCCAACACACCATCGTGGTTGTGGTTGTGGAGAATCTCGCCATGCTGTGTCACGATTGTTGGGAACGACACACCCTGACCGTATGACTTGGCAATACCCTCAACACGACCAGCAATCTCACGCTCAACAACACCTGGGCGACACATGCGCATAGCTGTCATATGCATCTGGTAGCCAATCTTGAATGCACGCTCCAAAGCCTCAATCTCCTCTGCCGACTTCTTCTCACGCATCTCTGCTACAGCAAACATAAGGTCGAGTGACTTGCGCTCGTGAAGCATGTCAAGACGTATGCCAAGTAGCTCGGCAAGGCTAATCTTTAGCTCGGCACGATATGGTGGGAGGTAGTGTACAGGGCGGTTCTGCTCAATGGCACGACGCAACACCGAGCGAATCTCGCCAAGAGGGAAGCTCTTCTCAACACCCACCTCAGCTGCCTGATCCTCAATCGTAGGCATAGGGCCTGTCCAGATGATATCCTCTACGGTGAAGTCGTCGCCGAAGAGCATAGCCTCGCCAGACTCAGCATCGATAAGTCCCATCAACGATGGCACATCAAGGCCAAAGTAGTAGCGGAATGTAGAGTCCTGACGGAAGTAGTACGTGTTGTTAGGATAGTTGTTTGGCACCTCTGGGTTACCTGGAAGAAGGATAAGTCCCTTGCCAACTCTGCGGCATAGCTCGGCACGACGGCCAATGTAAGTCTCTTTGCTGAACATAGTTATTGTAGTTTTAGTTATTTGTTAATCATATTGTTAAAGTGTACGCCCTCTGGCAGTACGACAATATATGGGTTTAACGCAGGGTTGAGCCACTCAACCACACGCTTCATGTTGCTTTCGGCCATTCCCACACAGCCCGCCGTAGCCTTGCCCGGCGCACGCCATGCGTGGATGAATATTGCGCTACCGGCACCAGGTATTGGCTGCTCGGTATTATACTCCACAACCACGATATAACGATACTGACAGTTTCGATGTTCCCATAGTCTATCGCCTTTGGTGCCAGGTGCGGGGTTGCGCAGTAGAGTGTTGTATGTCGGACTCTGAGGGTTCTCATCCCATATGTAGTACTGGTCATACTGCTCCATAGGGAACGAGGTAACAAAGTCGTTGACATAGTAGAGACCACGACGTAGTGCAAAGATACCTACGGGAGTTTTGCCATCTCCCTCACGTTTTGTGCCAGCTGGCGCTAAGCCACCATAGCCTATCACGCCATCCACACAGCCACCGCTCCATACCACGCCATCGTAGCTTAGGGTATGCACCATGCAGTTTCTACCTGTGTGGGTGTCCACGACGATTACCTGCCGACACTCCGATGGCAGGGCTATTGATCCTCCATCGGTAGTAAGGATGTATCCTTGCTGATCATCTACCAGAGGCTTTGACTCAGCCTTACTACCACACGCCATCACCACGCAGCTAACCACCAAAGCACACAGTAGAAATATCAGTCGTTTCATCTCTTTGTTTTCGGTTTTTATCATTTTTAGTTAGGGAGTTTAGGGTTAACCTTAATCTCTCTAATCTCTCTTCTCCACCGCCTCAATCTCGCTCCTTCCTCCAATTTGTTGTCAGAAGGGTGGCATATTTGGCCTCGATTAAGAGTCTGGGGTGGATGGGACATACTTAGCGTATTTCCCATTCAGCACAGCGATTGAGAGGTCGAAGATGCCCCCTTATCACAAGAAAATCATCTTGGGATCTCTTTGTAGACCTTATCCCCTCTACGCACCTCTCGCTCAGTCTTGAGCGATATGTAGTCGCCCTGCTTAGCACTAACGGTAGGCTGCTCGTGGAGCATGATGCCTACGGCCTTCTGCTCTACAACGCCTGTCTTCTCTCCCATAAAGAGGAGTGCATCGCCCTCGGCTACCTCACACGCCTCGACCAACACCTCAGCAACGCCGATACGCTTGAAGTAGTTGGTAACCTTACCCATGTATACCTTCTTCAGCGTTGCGGATGAGCCATAGTGCTGGCTATGCTCCACCATAGTCTTGGCGGCATAGTAGCCACCTCAGAAGTCTCGGTTAAAGACTGTGCGGAGCTTCTCCTTGAGTGGTGCAACACTCTCAGGGGTAAACTCGCCACGCTCCAAGAGACGGAGTGCCTCATCGTAGCTCTCGACAACACGCTTTACGTACTCGCCACCACGCGCACGTCCCTCAATCTTAAGAACACGCACACCTGCATTAATAAACGTATCAAGGAAGTCTATAGTACATAGATCCTTTGGCGAGAGGATATATTGACCATCAACATCGAGCTGCTGGCCTGAATCCTTGTCGGTAATGGTATACTTACGACGGCATATCTGACGGCAGGCACCACGATTTGCCGAGTGGTGTGACTCATGCTCCGAGAGGTAGCACTTGCCCGACATAGACATGCACATAGCACCATGAGCAAACATCTCGATGCGCACCTTCTCACCCGAAGGGCCACAAATGTTGCGCTCATTAATCTGACGTGATATGTATGCTATCTGCTCCAAGGATAGCTCACGTGCCAACACCACCACATCGGCCCACTGCGAGAAAAACTCTACGGCCGTAATATTGGATATGTTGCTCTGCGTTGAGATGTGTACCTCGATGCCCACCTCACGAGCATAGAGTATTGCTGCAAGGTCGGTAGCGATGATAGCATCGATGCCCTCAGCTTTGGCACGATCGATTATACGACGCATAACCTCCATCTCATCGTCATAGATAACAATGTTTACCGTAAGGTATGTCTTGACTCCTGCGGCATGTGCTATGCGTACAATCTCTGCAAGGTCATCAAGGGTAAAGTTTACAGATGACGCAGCACGCATATTTAGCTGCTCAACACCGAAATATACCGAGTTTGCTCCCGCAGCAATAGCGGCATTGAGCGCCTCGTAAGAGCCCACAGGGGCCATAATCTCTATATCTTGTCTACGAATCATAATCTACTTTTTACGTCCCATAAGGCTTCGTGCGAACTCCTCAAGGTGCTTGGTGCGCTCGCCAGCGATGGAGAGCGTATCGAGAACTGCTAAGGCTCGCTCAAAGCGAATGTCAATCTGCTGCTCGGTGCAATGCTTAACATCGAGTGTGTCGTAGAGAGCCTTTACTGTGGCTATCTTCTCCTCGTCGCTTAGGTCGGTGCGTTTGTGTGTTGTGCGCAACACCTCACGCTGAGCCTCATCAGCTCGGCTCATCGCCTGTACCATAAGGTAGGTCTGCTTACCCTCCAAGATGTCGCCACCAATCTTCTTGCCGAGGCTCTCATCGCCATAGCTATCGAGCATATCATCCTGAAGCTGGAATGCAAGGCCAAGCTCGGTAGCAAAGCGATGCATCTTACGCACATCATCATCCGAGGCTTCGGCCAGCGTTGCGCCAATCATCGCCGAACCAGAGAGGAGTGCCGATGTCTTACGCTCAATCATCTGGATATAGTCTACGGCAGAGACCTTCTCGGCAGTCTCAAAGTCCATGTCGTACTGCTGACCCTCACACACCTCGATGGCCATGTCGCTGAAGATATTTAACACACGACCAAGCTGTGCAGCACCCAGACGGGCCAAATATTTGTATGCCAAGATAAGCATCGTATCGCCAGAGAGCAGTGCTACGTTACCACCCCACTTAGCAAATACCGATGGCTTACCACGACGCATCGAGGCGTTATCCATGATATCATCGTGCAGAAGTGTGAAGTTGTGGAACACCTCGACAGCCACACCTGCGGGGAGCGCATCCTCAACATTACCACCAAAGGCATCTACGGTAAGTAACAGGAGTACGGGGCGCAGGCGTTTGCCTCCTCCCGACATTGAGTAGATGATGGGCAAATAGAGTAACTCAGGCTCCTCAGGGGTTTGGAGCTGCTGGAGTGTTGACTCAAAGAGTTTTAAGATAGTGTCGTTCGTATATTTCATAGCTCTCAAATTTGCTTTTTGGGTACGCACGCACGCACATAGCGTACATTGTTTAAACAAACATGGCTCAAAATTAATATTTTTTTTGCAGAGTTTAAAATAATTTTGGTAACTTTGACCAATTAATTTTATAAAAACCTAAGTGATATGATGAAAAAATATGCTATGGGTATCGACATTGGCGGTACCAACACAGCCTTTGGCCTGGTTGATGAGGATGGTAACGTAGTTGCCGAGAGCAAAATCTCTACCGACAAGTTTAAGTATTTCGACGACTATAAGCCATATATCGAGACTTTGGCTACTGCAATGAAGGAGCTTATCGCCACACAGCCAGAGTGCGACCTTATCGGTATCGGTATCGGCGCGCCCAACGCAAATATCCACTCAGGACGTATCGAGACCCCTGCAAACCTCTGGAAGTTTGAGGACCCTGCAGACCCACGTCCCGACTCAATCCGCACGTTCAACTTTGTGGAGGACCTCGACAAGTACTTCGGCGGCGTTAAGGTGATGATTACCAACGATGCAAATGCTGCGGCTATCGGCGAGATGGTCTTTGGCAATGCTCGTGGCATGAAGGATTTTGCGATGATTACACTCGGCACAGGTCTTGGCTCGGGCATCGTCTGCAATGGCGAGATGGTCTATGGCCACGACGGCTTTGCAGGAGAGTTTGGCCACATCGCCGTGGCATCACGTGAGACTGGCCGCCAGTGCGGTTGCGGCCGCAAGGGGTGTCTTGAGGCCTACGTTTCGGCAACAGGTATCAAGCGCACAGCCTTCGACCTTATGGCAACGATGACCTGCGACAGCGAGCTTCGCACAATCCCTTACGATAAGTTTGAGGCCAAGATGCTCTCTGACGCTGCTGCAAAGAACGACCCTATCGCTTTGGAGGCTTTCGAGCGC
>JAZNQJ010000197.1:0-4235 GCA_045590115.1 Alistipes sp.
TGGCTACGATCCGACTTGGCGGAGGCTCGTTCGGTGGCGGCTTTGGTGGCGGATCGTTCGGAGGCGGTGGCGGAGGCTCTCGCTGGTAGTGAAAACAAACATTAATAAAGATATAAGAATATGAAGAACAAGACTTTATGGATCGTACTCGGCATTGTTGCCGTAGTTGTTATTTGGGCTATCTCGGGCTATAATGGCCTGGTAAACAAGGAGGAGAGTATAAACCAGGCATGGGCAAATGTAGAGAGCGCATATCAGCGTCGTGCCGACCTTATCCCTAACCTCGTGAACACAGTCAAGGGCTATGCCGAGCATGAGAAGGAGACCCTTCAGGCCGTTACCGATGCTCGCTCTAAGGCTACATCTATGACCATTGACCCATCGACAGCTACCCCTGAGCAGCTCGCCGAGTGGGCAAATGCTCAGCAGCAGGTAGGCTCGGCACTCGGTCGCCTTCTTGCAATCTCGGAGTCGTACCCCGACCTTAAGGCCAACGAGAACTTCCGCGACCTTCAGGCACAGTTGGAGGGCACCGAGAACCGCATCAAGACTGAGCGTGACCGCTACAATGCTACGGTCAAGGAGTACAACGTGCAGATTCGCCGCTTCCCTACAAACATCCTTGCTGGCATGTTTGGCTTCGAGCGTCGTGTTATGTTTGAGGCTAAGGAGGGCACAGAGATTGCTCCTGAGGTTAAGTTTTAAGACCCATACGGCAAAAAACTTTAAGGGTGACTACAAAGTAGTCGCCCTTTTTCTTGTATGTATGGCTGAAAAATTATATCTTTGCATATAGTATACATTCAATTCGTAAAAACGAGCTTAAAACTATGTTCAGCCACCGTAATATTATCACAGCAGCTATTGCCCTTGTGGCAACCTTAAGCAGCATGTCGCTCTCGGCACAGCAGAAGATGACACGCACCGAGTATATCACCAAGTGGGCAGATGTTGCCATAGAGCATATGGAGGTATATGGCATCCCAGCAAGCATCACCATGGCGCAGGCCATCGTGGAGTCAGGCTCGGGAAATAGCGTGTTGGCACGTACAGCAAACAACCACTTCGGAATTAAGTGTGGAAGCTCGTGGACAGGCGACAAGGTGTATCACGATGACGATGCCAAGGGCGAGTGCTTCAGAGCATACTCTTCGGCCGAGGAGTCTTTTGCCGACCATGCCGAGTTTCTACACACACGCTCACGCTACGAATTCTTGTTCTCATACCCTACCGACGACTACGTGAGCTGGGCTAAGGGTCTTAAGCAGGCAGGTTATGCCACAGCACCAACATATGCCGAGGGGCTAATACGTGTTATCGAGAGCGAGAAACTATATCTGCTCGACCGCAAGAATGGCCGTAAGCTCTATGACGAGTACCTTGCCGAGAAGTTCGGCTTGCGCAAGCCTCTGCCAAAGCCCGAGCCTGAGCAGCCTAAGGAGGAGGGTGCCGACCAAACATTGGCATATGCCGACATGGGTATTGATCCAAATAACTTCAGAGTAACCATCAACTCGCACTGCGGATATAACGTCTACCTTACCAATGGCACTAACTACGTGGTGGCACACGAGGGCGACACCTACAAATCGATATGCAAACTCTTTGAACTTCCACAGCGTACGGTACGTAAGTTCAACGACGCTCCTAAGGGCAGCGAGCTGAAGGCTGGCGACGTGGTATACATCGAGCGCAAGGCTACACGCTGGCGTGGCGACAACCTCATCCACCGCACAAAGCGTGGCGAGACACTACGTCTGCTATCGCAGATCTATGGCATACGCCTAAAGTCGCTCTGCAAGCTCAACAACCTCAGCGAGGATGCCACATTTGGCGATGGCGAGCATATACGCCTACGATAACCCCTACAGCAACAGACAACAGAAAAACACTATAATATGAGTAATTTACGAGAAAAGATTCTTGAGGCGATAGTAAAAAAGTCAACACTCAAGCAGCAGATTTTCGACAACACATTCTCTACGTTCAACGACCTTAAGGAGACACTCTTTGAGATGGCCTCGGAGATTGATGATGAATTAGATGGCAAGCTCGATAGGCGTGTGCGCATCGAGTATCGTGATCGTGGCAAGTTTGAGGCGCAGTTGCAGGTAGCAAGCGACATACTTATCTTCCAGATGCATACCGATGTCTTTGCATTCGACTCAAACCACATCATCTGGCAGAACAACTACCTGCAGCAGAATCGTGATAATGCCTACATCGGCGTGATCAATATCTACAACTTCCTCTCGGACTCGCTCAAGTATAACCGTAGTGCCGACCAGGGATACCTCATCGGCCGCATATTTATCAACCGTGAGAAGTGCTTCTGGGTGGAGGGCAAACGTCAGACATTGGTGCGTCCAATGGCCTTTGGCAGTCGCAAGATTGACCGTGAGGCTTTGGTGGCAATAATCGAGACTGCGATAAACTACTCGCTGAACTTCGACCTGCTGATGCCACCATACGAGGAGAACATACGTGTAGATGTTGACCAGTTCAACTCTAAGCTCGACAACTCTAAGTTCATAACCGGCAAGCGCTTAAGCTATGACTTCTCGATAGATGACATCTAAACCAATCTTAAGGTAGGTTCTATAAATTAGGTCGAGTTGATTTTGAAGATTATTGTGAGGATATTTCTTATTTATTATGATGGCGCAATGCGAGCATTGTAACTGAGGAAAAATTAGAAATATACCACAATAAATTCAAAAGCGACCGAAATAGAGTCTGCCGAAAGCGTATAACATATTTACTAATTTATAGAACCTACCTTAAAACAATAAAAAAAACTATAACCATGAGAAAACTTCTACTCAGCACCCTACTACTCGCTGCGACACTTAGCGTAAGTGCGCAGGTGAGCTACACCCAGATGCAGGCTCAGCGTGCTGCATCGGCACCTCGCTACACCTCGCCAGCATGGCTCACGCCACTGCCCGGCAGCGATAAGTTTGTTGACTTTGACGGCCACAAGGTATTGGCATTCGACTACACCAAGCCTCAGAATGGCAAGGTGATATTCAAGGCTCGCTCCGAAGAGCAGAACGTGATGTCGTACGTAGCATCGCCCGATGGCACTATGGCTATTTACGAGGTATTCGAGGGAGAGAACCCACGTAAGGAGATATACCGCCACTCATACACCTCGGTATATCATGTAGCATGTCCCGATGGCTCGACAATAAAGATTGATGACGTGCGTGACATATCGTTCTCGCCCGACTCTAAGCACCTTGCAATGTCGTACAACAACGATATATTCATCTACGACTTGGCAACAAACGAGATTTACAACATCACAGATGACGGCAAGTGGAACCATATTATCAATGGTACTACCGATTGGGTATATGAGGAGGAGTATGGCTTCACAAAGGCATATGCTTTCTCGCCCGATGGCAAGGAGCTTGCCTACCTTAAGTTCGACGAGAGCGAAGTTCCTGAGTTCGAGATGATGCGCTTCGATAACAAGCTATACAACAAGGCCTACAGCTTCAAGTATCCTAAGGCTGGCGATAAGAACTCTGTGGTTACGCTCCATGTATACAACCTTGAGACACGCGAGACCCGCCAGGTGGACACAGGTACTGAGACTGACCAGTATATCCCACGCATCGACTACACCCCTGCGGGCAACCTCTTCTACTATCGTGTCAACCGTCTGCAGAACCACTTTGAGGTAATCATGGTTCAGGAGGATGGCACTCAGAAGACTATCTACGATGAGCAGGATGAGCGTTACGTGGAGCGTCCCAATAGCTCGAACATCACATTTATCGACGGTGACCGCTTCATCGTGCGTGAGGAGACCTCAGCAGGCTGGTTCCACCTATATCTGCACTCAGTAGAGAAGGGTCGTATCGCTGCACTCACATCGGGCGAGTGGGAGGTAACCGAGCTTGTGGGCATATCGGCAAACAAGAAGACTATCTACTACATGTCTACCGAGAGTTCGCCCGAGGAGCGTCATCTATACTCTATCGGCGTTAACGGTCGCAACAAGCGTTGCATACTCTCAAAGCCTGGCTATTGGAGAGTATATCCATCGGCAAACATGAACTACTTTGCCGCCGAGCATTCAGCAACAAACTGCTACCCTACGGCTGCTATCTACGATGCAAAGGGTCGTGAGGTAAGCACTCTTATGCTCGAGGAGCCTAAGAGCGAGGAGCCTAACTACCAGCGAAAGTATGCTACATTTACCACCGAGCGTGGCGATGAGCTTA
>JAZNQJ010000198.1:0-8294 GCA_045590115.1 Alistipes sp.
GGCAGCATTCTCCACCGTTACCTGGCGCAAGATACGGGTTTCGGGGTTCATTGTGGTGTCCCACAACTGCTGGTCGTTCATCTCACCAAGACCTTTGTAGCGCTGGATGTGAACGCCCTTTGAGCCAAACTCTGCTGTAATCTCGTCGCGCTCCTTCTCTGTCCAGCAGTAACGCTCCTGCTTACCCTTCTTTACGAGGTAGAGTGGTGGCGTAGCGATGTAGATGTGACCATTCTCTATGAGCGCCTTCATCTTGCGGAAGAAGAATGTTAGCATGAGTGTTGCGATGTGCGAGCCATCGACATCGGCATCGGTCATGATGATAATCTTATCATAGCGGAGCTTCTCAAGGTTTAGTGCCTTGCTATCCTCGGCAGTACCGATAGATACACCGAGTGCGGTAAACATATTCTTGATCTCCTCGTTCTCCCACATACGATGCTCCTGAGCCTTCTCCACGTTAAGAATCTTACCACGTAGTGGCATGATAGCCTGGAAGTGGCGGTCACGTCCCTGCTTTGCTGTGCCACCCGCAGAGTCACCCTCGACAAAGAAAATCTCAGCGATAGAGCGGTCACGACTTGTACAGTCAGCAAGTTTACCTGGAAGGCCAGCACCTGAAAGTACAGTCTTGCGCTGAACGGCCTCACGAGCATTACGTGCTGCGTGGCGTGCTTGAGCAGCGAGGATCACCTTCTGCACGATAGCCTTGGCATCCTTTGGATTCTCCTCAAGATAGTGGCTCAAGGCTGCTGACATGGCACGATTTACTGCACCTGCAATCTCATCGTTACCAAGTTTGGTCTTGGTCTGACCCTCAAACTGTGGCTCCGCAACCTTTACGGAGATAACGGCAGTAAGACCCTCGCGGAAGTCATCGCCCGAGATGTCAAACTTGAGCTTAGCGAGCATGCCACTCTCCTCAGCATACTTCTTAAGCGTACGTGTTAGTGCTGAACGGAAACCTGTAAGGTGAGTACCACCCTCAATAGTATTGATGTTGTTCACGTACGAGTGAACGTTCTCAGAGTATGAGTCGTTGTACTGCATAGCAACCTCTACGGGTACGCCACTCTCCTCAGTATCGAGGTAGATGATGTTCTCGATAATCTTCTGACCACGTGTAGCATCGAGATACTCGACAAACTCCGAGAGACCATGCTCCGAGTAGAAGTGGTTAGATAGAGGCTCGCCATTCTCATCCTTGACACGACGATCGGTGAGTGTTAGGTGAATGCCCTTGTTAAGGAATGCAAGCTCACGAAGACGGTTTGCAAGAATCTCGTACTTATATTCAGTTGTGAGTGTGAAGATCTCTGCATCTGGCTTAAACGTAACTGTTGTACCACGACCCTTGCAGTTGCCAACAATCTCAACCTTTGATGTTGGCACACCCTTAGAGTATGTCTGCTTGTAGATCTTGCCACCACGATGAATCTCTGCTACGAGGAGTGTCGATAGTGCATTTACACATGATACACCCACACCATGCAGACCACCAGATACCTTGTAGCTACCCTTATCGAACTTACCACCTGCGTGGAGTACGGTAAGTACAACCTCAAGAGCTGACTTGCCCTCCTTCTCGTGGTAGTCGGTAGGGATACCTCGACCGTTATCCTTAACGCTGATTGAGTTGTCCTCGTTGATGGTAACGAAGATGTCGGTACAGTAGCCAGCCAACGCCTCATCAATAGAGTTGTCTACAACCTCATAAACAAGGTGGTGTAGACCCTTCTCGCCGATATCGCCGATATACATTGCGGGGCGCTTACGCACAGCCTCCAAACCCTCGAGAACCTGAATATTCGACGCCGAATACTCCTCCTCGTGTTTCATCACTTTTTCCTGTTCGGTACTCATATAATTGTAATATTTATATATTCTATATAAAACGCACAAAGATACACATAAAAATCGAAAATTCAAAGCTCCGAATCAAAAAAAATACTCTTTCTCAAATGGCAATTTTTGGCTATTTTCCACTCATCCCCGAAATGCTACCACTCGGTAAAAAAGTAAGCTTTTGGTTTGCAAGTTTCGGCTATAATAACTATATTTGTAGAACTATGTGTAGATATAAAAATATTGTCTTTGATTTGGGTGGTGTGCTGTTTGCTCGTGACCCACGTAAGTTCGAGCCTGAGTTTATCAAGTTCTTCTCATATATCATGCTCCCCCAGATGCCTAAATTCTGGGAGGATTATGATCGTGGCATAGTGACTTACGACCAAGTGCTGACCTCATTGGCAGAGTATAATTCGTGTGATAGAGAACTTGCCGAGCGCAACTTGCACCGCTCGATACTTACCCAGGAGGCAATACCCGCCACTACCGCTCTTATCGAAGACCTTAAAGCTGCTCAACTAAAGCTTTATGTACTATCGAACATGTCGCTCGAATTCATAGAGTTTCTCCGCAAGCAACCTGTTTATAAAAATTTTGATGGCGAGGTTGTGTCGTGTGAGGAACATGTGGTAAAACCCGAACCTGAAATCTATGAGCGCCTTGAGCGTAGATATCAGATTAATCCATCTGAAACGCTCTTCATAGATGATCGCAAATCGAATGTAGAGGCTGCTATTTCACGTGGCTGGAGTGGCTATCATTTCGATGCTCATGACCCTAAGAAGAGTTGCGAAGAACTACACAGAATAATACTTGAAAACACAATATAAAATTAACATATTTATATATGATACTAAACCTAAGATTGGAGTATAATACCACGTATGGCGAGGATCTATATGTGGTTGTAGGCTCACCCAAAGAGAAAGCCTATCCTATGACATACGTAGGAGATGCTCAGTGGGTAGCCACACTTAAGCTCTCGGCGGCTGCGGAGCTTGACTATCGCTACGAGGTACGTCGTGGAGATGAGGTCGTACGCAAGGAGTGGGGCGAGAAGCACTCGCTTACACTCGATAAGAAGTGCGAGAGCATTCGTGTTTTGGATCGCTGGACTGATATGCCATCGGATCGTTCGTTCCACTCATCAATGTTTACCGATGGTGTTTTTGCACGCCCAGCACGCAAAAAGGCTCAGGCAGTAGCAGATGGCTACCTTACCATTCGTGCTGACATTGCCTCAGTACGTTCCACACAATCTGTAGTGCTTGTTGGCGATGGCAAGGCACTTGGTAATTGGGATGTTAAGAAGGGTGTTGCAATGAACGATGCCACAGCTCCTATATGGAGCGCACGCATCAAGGCTCCTAAGGCACCTTTTGCCTATAAGTTTGTAATTGTAGATAGCGCATCGAGCAATGTTGTAGCTTGGCAGTCGGGAGATAACTACTACTTCAATGAGACTATTGCTGAGGGCGAGGCATTGGTAGTAGATGGCTTGCGTCCTCATTTCGACTTAGCACCATGGCGTGGCGCAGGTGTTGCAATCCCCGTATTCTCACTACGTTCTGAGAGCAGCTTTGGTGTTGGCGAGTTTAACGATATCCGCCTTATGGTTGATTGGGCTGCCGCTACAGGTCAGTCTATCATTCAGATTTTGCCTATCAACGACACTACGATGACCGGTACATGGCAGGATTCATATCCATATAATGCCAACTCTACATTTGCGCTGCACCCACAATTCCTGCACCTTCCTGCCGTAGGCAAGCTCAAGGATAAGGCTGAAATGGAGCGTTACGAGGCTCTTGGCAAGGAGCTTAACGCACTTCCTAACGTTGACTACGAGCGTGTAAACAATGCCAAGAGCGACTATCTACATGCTATCTTTGCTCAGGATGGAGCTAAGACACTTGCTTCTAAGGAGTTCAAGGCGTTTATGACGGCCAACGAGGAGTGGTTGCGTCCATATGCTATCTTCTGCGCATTGCGTGACCAGAAGCATACACCTGACTTTAACGAGTGGGGTAGCATGGCAAAGTACACTAAGGCAAAGGCCACTAAATACGAGAAGGAGAATGCTGAGGCTGTTGCATACCACTACTTTGTGCAGTATCACCTATCTAAGCAGCTACGTGAGGTACGTGACTATGCACATGCTCATGGTGTAGTTCTCAAGGGCGATATTCCAATCGGCATCTCTCGCACAAGTGTTGATGCTTGGGTATACCCAGAGCTATTCAATATGGACTCATCTGCGGGCGCTCCACCCGATGACTTCTCGGTTATGGGTCAGAATTGGGGCTTCCCAACATATAATTGGGCTAAGATGGCTGAGGATGGCTATGCATGGTGGAAGGCTCGCTTTGTGAAGATGGCTGAGTATTTCGATGCATACCGTATCGACCATATACTTGGTTTCTTCCGCATTTGGGAGATTCCTCTCGATGCTGTAAATGCACTGCTCGGTAGATTTAACCCCGCACTACCATACTCTTACGATGAGATTGCATCATACGGCTTCCGCTTCGAGAGTTGGCACGTAGGCAATGTTGCTGAGACCGACAACGTACTCTTCGTAGAGGATAAGATTCAGAAGGGTAAGTTCCACCCACGTATCTCAGCGCACTCTACCGACTGCTACCGTTGGTTGGCAGACGATCAAAAGGAGGCCTACAACCGCCTGTATAACGACTTCTTCTACCGTCGTCATAACGACTTCTGGAAGTGGGAGGCACTCAAGAAGCTTCCTCCATTGACCGAGGCTACACGTATGCTTGTTTGTGGTGAGGATCTCGGCATGATCCCTGACTGTGTACCTTCGGTAATGTCGGGCGAGCAGATTCTATCGCTTGAGATTCAGCGCATGCCTAAGGATCCTAAGGTAGAGTTTGGCTCAACCTACGACTACCCATACCTTTCGATCTGCACCACAGGCACACACGATATGAATCCTTTGCGTGCATGGTGGGAGGAGGATCGTGGCGTGACACAACGCTTCTACAACCAGGTTCTCGGTGCTTGGGGCAATGCTCCATACTTCTGCGAGCCATGGATTGCAGAGCAGGTTATCGCCATGCATCTTAAGTCGCCAGCAATGCTTACTGTCCTTCCTTTGCAGGATTGGATGGCTATGGATGGCGAGCTACGTCGTGAGAATCCACACGATGAGCGTATCAACGTGCCTGCCAACTCACGTCACTATTGGCGTTACCGCATGCACATTACCCTTGAGGAGTTGCTCCGTAGCGAGAATCTCAACAAGATGATTCGCCACAAGATCGCAGAGTCTGGCCGATAGACAACCTCTATAAAATAAATATGACGGGTCACTTCACAATTGACCCGTCATATTTATTTTATCACTATTGCTATTAGTATATATCCTCAAGTATTGCAGCAAGACGCAGGCCTCCTTTCAGCAACTGAAGCTCCACCATAGGGGCATACTTTGCCACGTAGTCATATGAGTGGTTTACGTCGGTAGGACTATTCTCATAGACATCCTCTGCAAGCTCTACAGTCTCCTCAATCCAGTCGTTAGGTGTGCCATGAACTATTACATGCTCCTCCTTTGGCGAGAGGCGGTCGATTTGCTGCTGCCACTCTATGTAGCTCCACTTATGTGCCGACTCAACAATAGCACTATCCCACACCGAGTGAAGTTTTTGCTGCTTTCCGAAATACTTTATCTGAGTGCCATTACCACCCTTATCACTCTTATGACCAGCGTGCATAGGGCAGTGCATATCGCCCATAAGGTGTACAAGCATCATTAGATGAACTCGCTCCTCATCCTCATTTAGCTCGCCACTCTTGAGTTTTGCAATAATGTCGTTGATAGCCACCACAGCATCGCCCTTGTTCTCCTTCTGTGAGTGGGCATAGGTCTGCTCCTGAGGGTCAACATTAACATAGTGCCATGTCTTGGTATAGGCATACTCCTTTGTGTGGCTGGCATTATCTAACCAATTGGCAACATACACCATAGACTTACCATCAAGTATTGCGGTAACCTTTTTGAGTGTCTTCTTCGATAGGTTTTTCTCGGCCACGTAAGCCACGATGTCGTGTCCTTTAGGCCCCCATGCCGATGCGCTAAATGCAATGCATGTTGTAAGTATGAGTGTTAGTAATTGTTTCATTGTTAGGGTATTATTGATTCATTGTTGCAAGAAATTCGTTGTTGTCACGTGTAAGGTTAAACTGCTTCTGGATAAACTCCATCGCCTCCACAGTGGTCATATCTGATAGATGCTTGCGGAGTATCCATGTGCGCTGCATTACGTTCTGTGATAGCAGCAAGTCCTCACGACGTGTGCCTGAGGCAACAACATCGACAGCGGGGTAGATACGCTTGTTTGCGAGTTTACGGTCGAGCTGAAGCTCCATGTTACCCGTACCCTTAAACTCCTCAAAGATTACCTCATCCATCTTCGAGCCTGTGTCGATAAGAGCTGTTGCGATGATTGTCAGCGAGCCCTTCTCCTCAGTATTTCGTGCTGCACCGAAGAATCTCTTAGGCTTATGCAACGCATTGGCATCCACACCACCCGAAAGAACCTTACCCGATGCTGGCTGCACCGAGTTATATGCACGTGCAAGACGTGTGATAGAGTCGAGGAAGATGACTACGTCGTGGCCACTCTCAACCATTCGCTTTGCCTTCTCAAGTACCATCTCGGCAACCTTAACATGACGGGATGCTTGCTCATCGAAGGTCGAGGCAACAACCTCTGCCTTCACGTGGCGAGCCATCTCGGTAACCTCCTCAGGACGCTCATCGATAAGCAGCACTATCATATATACCTCCGGATGGTTGTCGGCAATAGCATTGGCTATAGACTGCAACAACATTGTCTTACCGGTCTTAGGCTGTGCCACAATCATTGCTCGCTGACCCTTACCTATAGGTGCAAAGAGGTCGATAATACGATTTGATACAGTGTTGTGGCCGTTACCCGTAATATTAAATTTTTCGGATGGAAATAGAGGTGTGAGGTACTCAAATTGTTGACGGTCACGCACATGTTCTGGTTTTAGACCATTGATGCGCTCAACATGTACCAATGGAAAATACTTCTCGCCTATCTTTGGAGGACGTATAGTGCCTGAAACTGTGTCGCCAGGCTTAAGACCAAAGAGCTTAATCTGCGATGGAGATACATATATATCATCAGGCGAGTTAAGGTAGTTATAGTCGGCAGAACGTAGGAAACCAAATCCATCAGGCATAATCTCAAGCACACCTTCACCCTCGATTACTGCGGTGAAGTCATCCTTGGTAATCTCGCCATGATCCTCCGCAAGCTCCTCATTGTTATTGAAATCATCAACGTCTTCTTCATCAATATCAATGATTTCATCGTTGGTTGCATCAGAAGTATTGTCTGATGTTACCTCATACGTAGGGTAGGCATCAGCATTTTGCTCAGCAACGGTCTCCACAACACTCTCTTCAGCTTCGTTAACAATAGCCTCAGGAGCAATAGCCATCTTAGGCTTGCGACCTCTACGCTTGTGAGGTTTCTGCTCTGAGCTGGCCTCCGGATTTAGTCGATTTTTAATTATATCTTGTACTGCATCTACAAATTTATCAATAACCCCATTTGGTTGTTCCACGCTTGTTTCAGTCATCTTTTCAGTTGCTACATCAGCAGCAACCCTCTCGCTTACTATCTGTGGAGATGATGTATTTGCGCCAATTTTTATGCCGCTTACTCGTGGTCTTCTACCTCTACGTGCAGGAGCTGCTCCTTGTGTTGTCTCTGCATTTTCTGCAGGTTCCGCAGTGGTTGTTGCAACAATGTGTTTGATGAGTTCATCTTTCTTCATTGTCGAAGGGGTAATTCCAAATTTTCGTGCGATATTGCGCAGTTCGTGAATGTTTTTGCCCTCTAAGATTGACAAATCTTGCATATTATGTGTATTAAGATTTTGATTTGCTTGCATCAACAACGACACAAAGCATAAAAGATTTTTGTTTGATTGATGCAAATATAATGCTTTTTTCGATACAATGAAAATTTATCATCTATTTTTAGACTATTTTCCACCATTTTATCAAGCATATCATCGTATATACCTAATTTTATATATAAAACTATAGTGCTACAATTGTATGATACCAAAACAAAGCGACGCTCCCCGAAGGGAACGTCGCAACAATTAGTTATCCAACTTTATGGATGGACTTGTATCGAACTACTGCAATGTAACAAAACCGTTATCCAAAACCCAGGTGAAGCCACACTGTGCCTCAAGAGGAGGATTCTTCGAGTTGTAGTGAGCAATAGCAGCATTCAAAGCATCAACATCAGCCTGTGTAGCGCCATTCGCAGCATCGTAAAGGATAGCATCCACAATATGGTTCTCAGTAGTTGGAGCGCCAGAGCCATAGAGGTAAGTCGGAGGCCAAGCGGTCTTAGGAAGACAATACAGCTTTG
>JAZNQJ010000199.1:0-4283 GCA_045590115.1 Alistipes sp.
CTCCTCGCCCTCAGCCAAGAGGTATACCTCAGGGTTAATCTTGCGAACCTCCTCCCAAGCACCCTTCCAGAAGTCTGCAGGCACATTCATAGCAACATCGCAACGGTAGCCATCTACGCCAAGCTCAATCCAGAACTTAAGAGCATCGAGCATAGCCGCACGCATATCCTGATTCTTGTAGTTAAGCTTTGCAATGTCTGTCCAATCGTACTCTACGATAGGAAGACCTGTCTTCTCATCCATAACATACCAATCGGTCTTACCCTCTTTCCACCAGTTAGCATCACGTGATGTGTGGTTAGCAACCCAGTCGAGGATAACCTTAAGGCCGAGGTCGTGAGCAGTAGCAAGGAAGTGCTTAAAGTCATCCATAGTACCAAACTCAGGGTTGATGGCCTTATAGTCGATGATTGAGTAGTATGAGCCGAGAGTCCCCTTACGGCCATCAACGCCGATAGGGCTTACAGGCATAAGCCATACGATATCTACACCCATAGCCTTAAGCTCAGGGAGATACTTCTCAGCAGCGGCAAATGTACCCTCCTCGGTAGCCTGACGGATGTTAAGCTCATAGACTACAGAGTTAAACTTATCAAATGTCTGTGCAGGCTCTACAGGCTTAGCGCAGCCTACCAATGTTGCAACGAGTGCAACCAAAGCTAAAAATCTCTTCATAATATTTAGTGTGTTAAATTATTTGCTTACAATTACATAGCCATATGCTGGGATGTTAAGCGAAATCTTGCCCTCAGCCATCTTAGCCTCAGCACCCTCAGCACCAAGTGCTACACGTGCAGCCTCAGCATTGATAAACTCAGGAAGCGTAACCTCTGCGCTTCGAGCCTCGCCACGAACATTGAATGCTACAACAACCCACTCGCCCATGTAGTGACGTACGAATGCCCATACATCGTCATCAACATAAAGTGTGCGGATATCGCCATACATAAGTGGCATAGATGAGCGACGATACTTAAACAGAGCCTTAGTAGCAGCCACCTCCTTGGTCTGGTACTCGTTGTAGCCATCGAAGGTCATCATATCACGGTTGTCAGGGTCGTTAGCACCTGGAACACCGAACTCATCGCCCTGATATACGCAAGGTACACCTGGCACTGTTGAGATGATAGCCTTAAGGAGCTGAAGGCGTGCGTAGCCCTTATCGTTGTCGCCTACGCCAACCTCACGATGCCAGCCCTCAGCCTTATCATCAGGACACCATAGCGACATGTCGCCACCAGCCAACGATAGGAAGCGTGGCTTGTCGTGGTTACCTGTGATGTTACCCATTGTGTGGTGTGAGCCATAGGCTGCCTCCGACTGCTCTACGGTAGAGGCGATATCACGCATCGAGCGATTCTCATCAACGATAACGTCACGTGATGTGTGGTAGAGATTGAAGTCGAACTGAGCGTCAATCATACCTGTCTTTACGTATGAGCCGATAAGTTCAACGTCGCCATAGGTCTCGCCAATCTGCCAAAGCTGGCGGTCAGGCATCTCAGACTTCATCTTATGTGTGAGCATACGCCAATAGTTCAATGGGATATGCTTACAAGCATCGTGGCGGTAGCCATCGAAGTCGAAGTTACGTACCCAATAGAGTGCTGTATCGGTCATAGGGTCGCACACCTCATCACGACGTGTATCAAGCGTTGGGATATGCTCATCAAACCATGTGGTAAGACGTGTCTCGCCATCCCATAGGCCGATATTCTTGCGGCCATCAGGCAACATAAGCTCAGTGGTCCAATCGGGATGCTCCTGAAGCACAGGCGAGTTGATATGTAGGTGGTTAGCCACGTAGTCGAGGATGACATTCATCTCGCCGGCATGAGCCTTGTCAAGCATCGTACGTAGCTCCTCATCGGTACCAAAGCGGTAGTCCACCTTAGTATTGTAGATAGGCCAATAGCCATGATATCCTGAGAACTTGGTATCGGGATTTACGTTCTGCCCCCAAGCGTCATCAGGGTTCTGCGTAATAGGCGAAATCCAAATTGTTGTAATGCCGAGGTCGGTGAAGAAGCCATCCTCAATCTTTGCAGTGATACCAGCGATATCGCCACCCTGATAGTCTACCTTGTCGAGTACCTCTGGCGAGTTAATCTTCCAGTCGTTAGCCTTGTTGCCGTTGTTGAAGCGGTCAATCATCAACGAGTAGAGAATCTGTGAGTGGAAGTCCTTGCGGCGGATAAGCTTAGCGTCGGTGACAACCTCGCCACGCTCCAGAGGAAGCAATACATCGTTGAAGCGGCCATCCTCAGAGGTTGCAAATACTCTAATTGCCGAGCGGTCAAACTTCTTAGCCTCCTGTGGTATTGTCACACTGATTGTCTTATCCTCAACCTTAACGTCGTAGATGACATTGTTCTGCCACAATGCTACAGCCTCCTTAACAGGCTTTGTAGCCTCCACAACGATTGTCTTAGCATCAGCCGATACTGCCGACATGTAGCTACCCTCGGTATCACGCTTGCCACCAAGCACCACGATAGCGAGCTTCTGGTCGCCATGCCATACGTCGATGGTTGTTGCGATAACCTCTGCCTGGGTCTCGATCTCAAACTCAGACCAATTGTCAGCCTTCTTGTTGAGCTTTAGGCGCTCATCATCGCAGGTGATGTTATTAGCACCTTCCCACTGTGGATAGTAGTCAGTGATGAAGTGTGTGGTAGTACCCTGCTTAATGGTCATAGGGATTACCGTTGCGCTGTCGCCGAGCTTGAACCCAGCCTCAGGCGCACACTGCACCATGAGCAACATAGCAAGCGACATAAGCGCTGCCGAAATGATGTAAATAAGCGATTTAATCCTCATATTTGTTTGTGTATTAGTTAATTACAAATTACATCTACCCTACTCCTCAACATCCATCATCCAATCGATACCCTCATGGAGGTTGTTGCTATTGGTAAAGTCCCAATAGGAGTTATTCTCCCATGTAGAGCCGTAGCCCCACGCCGCAGGATAGGTATATAGGCCTGTGCCATGTCCCTGTGCCTTGCCTGTGAGCAGGTCAGGAAGCGACTCGGTACCCCAAGTGATAACACCGATGCCACCGCCCTTACGTACATCATCGGCTAAGGCCTTGAGCCATGCACGCTGCTTTGCAGGGGTGTAGTTGGTGGCGTTTGTAGCATCGTTCCAATCGGGATAGTTGTATGAGTTGTCGCACCAATCGCCCATCCAAGTGCCATTTACTGTACCTGTGGTAAACGAGTGTGCGGTCTCAAGAATCATTATACGCTTGCCATACTTGCTCTGCATAGCCTTTCCCAATGCCTCAAAGTTGGCGTATGAGCCCATCGAGTGACCGATGTTTGTACCTGGATACCACGACAAGGCGATGATGTCGTAGTTGGTGCAGCCATTCTGCGTATATGTATCCACATAGCCGAGCTTTGCGGGGTTTGCGATGTGTAGTGCCGAGAGAATCTCAAGGTCGTACTTACGGGCAAAGTCACGCACTGCGGTATGGCCATAGTTGAGCAGACGAGCGGTACGTGCGCCATCGTGTGCTCCATTGAGCATAAAGCCGATATTTACCTCGTTGCCTACGGCCACAATCTTGGGGTCTATGCCCTCAGCATGCAGTGCCTCGAGCGATTCAAGCACCCAATTATAGAGGTTACCTCCGAGGGTCACCTCATCCATAGACTTCCAATCCTCAGGGATATTGTTATGCGTAGCACCCGTCGATGTATACTTGTCGTAGTCTGGCTTTAGCGTAAGCATAATATCCATGCCCTCGGCCAGAGCCATCTTAGCATCCTCCACCACACGTGGCATCTGCTGCCAATCTATCGTCACGCCATTAATCTCGGCAAATGGCTGACGGTCGAGCTGCAGACGTACGATATTTGCGCCATGATTCTTGATTGAGGTATATGGGTTTGTCACCTCGCCACCCTCACGATACTCCAAGCCGAAGTCAATCATGTAGTTTGCAAACGACATTGTCGTGCCCTTGTAGAACTTTTCACCCTCAGGTGTTGGTCCGGGTTCTGGCTCAGGGTCAGGCTCAGGGTCGGGGTCGGGGTTTGGTTTTGGCTCCTCCTCGTTTGGGTCATCGGGGAACACAGGCTCATCGTTACCGCCACACGCCACCATAGCAAGCATTGCAAGGGGCAACATCGCCCATAAAAACTTTTTCATAGTTTCTCTCTTTGAATTAGGGGTCGGGAGGCCGATCAAAGCCACCCGACCAAAGGTTACAATATCGCGTACACGCGTGTACGCGATATTGTAACCTTTGGTCGGGTGGCTTTGATCGGCCTCCC
>JAZNQJ010000200.1:0-14644 GCA_045590115.1 Alistipes sp.
CCTCAAGGGCCGCCTTGCTATCTTCAAGCGTGGGGTACTCGATGTTTGCCATCTGCTGCTTGAGCTGGCCTATGTCCCTATAGTTGGGGTATAGATCCGCAAACCAACGCATCTGCTCCAGATCGTTGGAGCGTGATACTCGCTTGTAGCGATGCTCCATAAGACGCTTCTCTACGTCTGCGGTGCGCTCGTAGCTCGGAAACTCGGCGATAAACTGCACCATAAGCTGCTCATCGGTTGAGCGCATAGCCTCGTTGTAGCGTATGCCTGTGCGGTGTAGCTCCACCTTGTTGCGGTATTGCGAATTTGGAAACTCCGCAAGAAACTCCTTGCATAGTGCCTCATCCTGCTTCGTAAGTAGGGTGGTGTAGAGCAAATCCTCGAGCTGCTGCATGATGCTGCTCAGGTCGGTGTGACCACCACGCTTGGCAGTGTTGAGATACTCACGATAGGTTGTCTCGTTGTTTACCTTGGCTACAGCACTCCATGAGTTACGCTCTATGTAACGCACCACGTCGCTTAGTGTGGTGTCGCTACCCTTGAATACCTTCTCTATGTTCTCCGAAGAGCTTATTGTGTTGAGGTGCTGTGTGAGCATCTCGTAGCCTCGCATGCAGCTCTCGACGCTCTGCTCGGGCATGCATAACAGCATCGCCTCGGCAAGTATGCACATCTCGGGCATCTCGTTGCGTGTCTTGATGCTTATCTTGTCGAGTCGCTCTACCGCCTTGATCCTGTCTTGATCCATGATGCTCTTGATCACAGCACGAGGATTCTGCGCCATGATGCTTGTGGCGGTGAGTAGTAGTATGGTGAGTATGGTTATGCCTTTTTTCATTTTAGTTTACGAAGTCTCTATATATCCAAACAAAGATACTACTTTTCTTTATTATATCCAAATACAACCATATATAATATATGGTATACCTGCCGTTTTTATTGTTCTTCTTGTGGCATGGTTTTGGTGCGTTGACCTTGCTTTATAGCTTAACGCATCGAAAGTCATAATATTTTTCAATCCTTGGCAGAATGTTTAATTTATTGGTACTCAAAGAGATGAATTTTGGCATGAAAAAAAATCGCAAAAAATCACATTTTTTTTTGCAAAATGTTTGGTGGATTCAAAAAAGTGCCTTATCTTTGCACTCGCAATCGAAAAGATAGCAAATGCCTCTTTAGCTCAGTTGGTAGAGCACGACACTCTTAATGTTGGGGTCCAGGGTTCGAGCCCCTGAGGGGGTACTTGATAAAACGCTAATAACTTAATAATCAAGTTGTTAGCGTTTTGTCGTTTCTATATCTGTCAATATTTTGTCATTATATCAAAAAGGGGCGTGAACCAAAAATTAGAGTTTGCTCTTAGTTAAGAAAAAAGTATTATATTTGTCAAGAATATAACAAATACATTATGGCGGCCAATAAGAAACCATATAATAGTTCAAACGGGAAGAAACTTGGATTTAATGATCTAACACCTAGCGAATGGGCATTATTGTCCAAGAATGTGATCACAGAAGAAGATTTATTTAACCCCGTATGGAATGATTTATCGTCTCCGCGCAATGAGTATCAAAAAGAACATGGGGCAGTATTTCCAGTGAAACTTGCTGAACGATTGATTAAGATGTACTCAAAGGAAGGGGATACTATATTTGATCCATTTATGGGTATAGGCTCTACAGCTATTGCTGCCATTAATCTTAAAAGAGCTGCAAAAGGTACAGAGTTAAACCCTAAATTTGCATCCATTGCAAATCAGTGGGTATCTGAGCAACGAGGTTTGTTTTGCGAGGGAATGCCTTGTGAGATATATAATGATGACTGCCGTAATATGCGACAGTATGTTGCAGATGGGGAGGTACAATTAACTGTAACATCTCCACCTTATGCAGATTTTATACAGCGTTCTTTAAAGGATAGAGCAACGACACACAAGACCTCTCTCATTACTCACGAAAATAATAGTACCGTTAAGCAGTATAGTGAAGAGGCTAACGATTTCGGCAATTTGCCTTATCAGAATTTCTTGGAACAAATTAAAGATGTTCTCAAGGATAATTTAGCCATTACTAAAGCTGGTGGATATTCTGCATGGGTTGTGAAAGATTATAGGGACACTAAAAACAAAATTCCATATATACCATTCCACTCTGATTTAGCGCGTGTTGGAGAAGAGGCCGGATGGTTGTATCATGACCTAATCATTTGGGATCAGACAGGGCAAAGAAGACTTGTCTTGTTAGGTTTTCCAAGTGTACTATACACTAACCAAAACTGCTCATTTATAGTTATTTTTAGAAAGCCCAAGAAATAATGGATTTCTCAATAAATTTTGATTTTAAAGGAGCGGATACTGCATATTTAACACATTCGCTACATCCATATCCTGCTAAATTTCCACCTCAATTGCCTAATGCAATTCTGAGAAAATTTGGCAAGGCGGGGCAAGTCGTATTGGATCCATTTTGTGGTTCTGGAACCACTTTAGTTGAAGCAAGACTTTTGGGCTTTAATGCTATTGGAGTAGATGTGAATGGATTATCTTCGCTACTCTCTAAGGTTAAGTCGACACCTCTTTCAGGCAATGAGCTACAGGAAATAGAGGTGTTTATAAAAAGAATAGAATCTGAGCAGTTGGCTTGGTTCAAGAAACGTCCCATTATCAAGGTAAAAGAGATAGAAGGATTAGACCATTGGTTTCAACACAATGTCGCAGAAGAAATAACACACATTCTCAACTTTGTCAATAGTTTAGAAAATGAGAATGTGCGAGATTTTTTGCGCATTGTTTTGTCGTCTATCATAGTGAAGGTTTCAAACCAAGAAAGTGATACAAGATTTGCTGCACGCAATAAAAATATTGAAGATGGTTTTGTTTTCATACAATTTATAGATAAAGCGAAGGAATATCTTACAAGAATAGCAGAATTTTCGGAGCGTGCAAACAAGGATGTATCATTAACCTTATTGAATGCAGATAGCCGCTATTTGACAATGTTAGCAGATGAGAGTGTGGATATTATTATTACATCACCTCCATATGCTAATACATACGACTATTATCTGTACCACAAGTTTAGAAAAAGGTGGTTAGATATCGATGTCAAGTATGCTCAAAACAACGAGATTGGGTCTCGCAGGGAGTACTCAAGCCTCAAAAAACCAGCAGAACAATGGACTGTTGATCTTAGAAAATGTTTTGAAGAGATGTACAGATTACTAAAACCTAACTGTTTGGCGTTTATTGTAATTGGAGACAGCGTAATAAAAAAACAACTTATAAAGATAGATAAGGTTATAAAAGGTTTTGTTGGAGAAATTGGCTTTGAAGTATGCAATATTATTTCAACAAGTTTGTCTGAACATTCAAGAATGTTTAACCCTTCGTTTACCCAAAAGAATAAGCAAGAACACCTTATAATATTGAAGAAATGAAACAGTTCAGAATATACTACGAAAGTTTAGAGCAAGGAGCTAACTTCATCAAGCCTATTATTCAAGAAGTCGTAGGCGATGATGCAGAGATAGTTCTTGTTAGACGCCCTAAGAATGCATCCGAACTGAATGAAGGCTCTATTGCTGCTTTGCTAACAATGACAACGCCAGATGCACTTATTACGGGTATTTATGACAACAAAGAATATCCTCTTGTTCTTATCGAGTTTACGGAAGCTGTTACGACCGAGGATCACGAACTCCAAAGAACATATGGAGCGATTGCAGCATATCTTGCTGGGGCATATTATTTAAAACTTGCTGGCGAGAAAGAGTCCGAAAAAGAGTTTGGTGGAGCATCATATAATCCATATTCAACACCTAAGATTTTCATGGAGAAAGTTGGATACGAGGGATATGTTATTGCAAAATGGGAGACTGAAGAAAATAACCCATATGTTTTACAGCGTAGTCCAGACTATCCATCGTGTCCACCAAATATAGATATATTTGTAAGCACAATACAATGTGCTGTATCTGCTTTTATGCACAGTCATGTGGAATGGTATAGTGAAAGTCTCGCAAGTTTATCACAAACAGAAGAGTATAATGCTTATAGAACACTTGTTGATGATGCAAGTGGTATTTCTGAATTACTTGAAACTTGGCAGAATAGACGAGATAGTAATCTTAATAAGTTGAGATACTTCGTAAAAGATGATTGGATCGGTGCCAAGATAAATCGTTTTAGTCATGCGACTGATCCTGACAGGGGTATATTAACATTTATATCTTTCCTATTTTCGGAAGTAAAGAATATATATGGAATATACGCTTTAGTGCGCCCACGTAGTAAGTCTTTACGAGCTAATATGGAATCTCTCGAAGAAATGCAAAATAAATTGAATATTGCGATTGACAAAGTGGATAAAGATCAGTGCAGTATTCCAAAATGGCTCAGTGATGAGTTTAAAAGAGTATCAGAGTCTGCAACATCCCTTACGGATGAAGTGGATTTTCAAGAAGTATGGAAGCGAAATAAGTATCGATTAGCTGAAAATAAAACTGTTCTTACACTAGCTTATTTTCTAGATGGTTTATATTTGAATCACAATGGCGTTAAGATAAAGTGGGATAGAAGGAAATTATTAGGTTCGCATGATAGAGATCCATTATTAGCATTTTCTGATTATTTTGGTTTTAAGAAATATGCTGCACCAACCGTTTTGTCTCCAATTATTGATGAAGTTAATGAAGATGAAGTTACATATACTCTTGTCCATAAAATCTTAAAACCTAGTGGGTTTAACATTGTCTCTGTATCTTATCCTGGTGCGCAGGGTAGCATGGCTATATTACCACAGCCCGAATTAGGCAAGGCCCAACCTCGTAAATATATAGATGTTGTTGCGATGCCTCCGTATGATTGTGGTATAGACGCCGTTCTTAATGAGAGTAAGGGGATGTTTAATCTATCACAAATTAAGAAAGATGTTGATAAAATTGCTATATACAAGAGTTGTCCAATATACCAAAAAGCTCTAACAGAGGCTCTCGTCGTCATGCAAGTAATAGATAGACATAAAGTAATCAAAAATATTGTTGTTGGCGTGTCATTTGGTGTAAAATCTGAAACTAAAACGAAATGGAATGTCGATAGAGTTGATTTTATAATGAGAATTGTTGATCGTAATCGTTGGGCAATTGGTATTTTTAAACAGGAATTAGTACCTCTAATCTCGACAATTGAGGGTGTTACGGATTTCCCTATTATCTACAAATGTAATAAACGATAGATACCTATCCGCCCATTGCGACAAAATGCGACAAAAGTGTTGAACCTATACAAAACCTAATTTTGCGAAATAGGCGTTGTAGGCGCATAAAACCCAATACATTATACCCCTGAGGGGTACAGAAGAGAAGAACGCGAGTTCTTCTCTTTTTTTGTTGCATATCAGAAAGTTAGCCTCCACCCCGCTGTAACCCGCTAACACTCAAAGGGTAAGAAGTGTCGCAGTTTGTCGTATGATTGTCGCACTTTTGTTGTCGTTATGCGGCAGATTTACTCGAGAAAACCACTGACCAGCTCCCGAAAAACCATTGACCATGACCAAATTCGTGACCAACTCATCATTCTCAAAATAGGTCAGTCGGCACACCTGGTTCACCATAAAATACAAGAGAATGCCGTAGAATTACCTTACTAATTTATAGAACATACCTTAAGTAGCAATGAAAAGATATTTACCTATCCTTGTCGGTGTGATATTGGGCATTATATGCTCATCACTTGTCTATGTGGCTGTTGGGTCAGGCTCTGAGGATGAAAAAGGTAAGCTAACACTTTTTCGAGCAACCTGCCGATGTTACGCCATCGGACTTTTTTGAGGTTATCAGGGTGATAAGTGGTGGTCATGCATTGGCAAATGCTGGCAGAATAGATGATCGTGGTGAACACTCTTTTGACGGAGTGATTGTATTGTTGCTGGCCGATGAGGATACGTACTACTACGATAAGCAGATTGTCACTATTTGTGATAAGTAGTCGTGCTTGGTTGTTGCCAATCCCATCTTGAACCTAATCATGGTTAAAGAGTGATGAATCAATAAATTTTGCTACCTTTGTATGATAATTTTGGGTTGCGGGGTTCATCCGTAGCCTACTAAACCTATGAAACAATGAGAGAGGTAGACCCCAAGACAACGAATCGTGCTAAGGCCTTTGAGCTGTGGATTCGCTCGCCGATGCCTATGGTTACGATGACAAAGACCTACGATATTACTCACCTTAGGCGTGTGGCGAGTCGTAGCGGTGCCAAGCTTAACATGCTGATGTGCTATGCTATAGGGCGTGTGGCAAGCGACTTTGCGGAGTTCTACCTACTGCCTGTGGGCGATAAGCTTATGCAGTTTGACCACTTGGCAGTAAACACCATTGTGAGGACTGCGGATGGTGGTATCAACACTTGTGATATCCCCTTCTCTGAGGATATTCACAAGTTTGCCGATGACTACAAGTGCCTTACGCTGGAGGCGGCAAACAGCACTGAGGAGCTTAACCTCGGCGATGATTACATGGTTATAGGTACATCGGCACTGACAAAGTGCGAGTTAGACTCGGTGGTAAACCTCTATGCTGGCTTCTACAACAATCCATTTGTGGTGTGGGGCAAGTATCGCAAGGGGCTGTTTCGTACCACCTTGCCTATATCGTTTCAGTTTCATCACACACAGATGGATGGCCCGATATCTACAGCCTTTCTCAATCGCCTACAAGAGGTATTCAACGAACTGGAGTATTAGCGATAGGGTATCTTTAGACAATATATGTTGATGTGGCACGACCTATTTCGATGCCTTTGAGATTGATGTCACGCCATACTTGTGCGGATTAGACACTCCTCCAAGAATCGACACCAAAGCGTCGTAGTGGACGTGTCCATGGATATTGTGTTCTACAACCCAAGCCTCAGCCTCGGTGTCGTAGTATAACACGCCTACGTGTGTTCCGTAGTTGCCTGTACCCTGTTTTCTTGCCGAATAGAAGAACTGCAACATATATGGGCTGGTTGTGTAATACATGTTCACCGCATAGTACTCGCCGGGAATAAGCTTGGATATATCGAGGTTCTCCTTGACGTAATCTGCGGCTTCTCGGTGCATCTTCAAAACAGCTGGCACTCGCTCCTCTGAACTCAGTTTAGAGAGATTTGGAATCTCCACACTCTTATAGCCATTTATAACCGATGGGAAGCGGCTTAGAATTTGGTATGCGTGACCATGTGAGTAGTATCCTGCTTTAGTCAGACGGCCATTAACATGTGCTGCGCACTGAGACGTATATTTCCCGTATCTATTTCTACCAGCCCACTTAACAACTACGCTCTCAAATGGCTTATTGGGGAGATTAGAAACAATCTCCTCATCCTGCTTTTCGGTCAACACCCTAAGAGAGTCTGTGCGACTTCTATTTAGACTGTTTTTAGCACGAATTATCGAATCAACCTTGGGCTTATTTGCAATGTAATAATCGATAATATCATGTGGGTTGGTAATAAAATCTTGAGGCTCGGTACTACGATTTTGGCGCGTTGAGTCTGTCATTATAGATGCTGTTGACCCGCTATTTCTAAGTGGTTTAATCTTAGTAGTATCTTGCTGATTACTATCTGTCGATACTTCTTGCGCCGAGGCAACAGGGACTATATCCAGCACACTATTGCCACTTAATAAAAGTATCGTAACCAAAGCAGAAACAAGCACCAATATCTTCTTCATCTCTTTTGTTTCTATTTAAGTCGTTTAGCACAAATTGCCTAATCTGACAGGCGGTCTCATTTTAGCCAATTAGATGCAAATATACAAATTTATTTTAATATTGCATTGACTACATTCTGATTCTCATATACAATTCGGAAATTATTGTGGATTATTCAAACAAAAATCAGCTTGAGATGTGACTCAAACTGATCTTTGATAGTGCGTGTTAGCCCAATTGTGGGTATTTAAGCAGGCTCTTGTACTTTATCTTGCCGCTTATCGTAGTGCTGATTGCTCGCTCGAAGATGTAGCCGAAATCATGCTCATCAACGTAGCACACCTCCGAAGTGACTACCAATGTGTCATCGTGTGCAAAGACCTTTGCAATCTTAATATTCGAATTCACATGGTTGCATTTCTCCAGATACTTGTCGGTATCATCGCCAGGGGCTGTTTCGCATAGCGTTGTGCTTACCGAGAAGTATTATTCATCATCCTCATCAGCTATAAAGTGGATTGTGTTATAGCGATAGCGGAATCCTATATATCCGGTTTCGCTATTTGTGCGCAGTATCTTGTATCCCTTCTCTTCAAGATACTCACTTGCTAATTCAAAAGTGTTCATACTATTGATTGAATTTAAGGTATGTTCTATAAATTAGTAAATATGTTATACTCTTTCGGCAGACTCTATCAACTCGACCTAATTTATAGAACCTACCTAAAGTTAATTACTCATCGCTCTCATCCTCAATGTCCATCTCGCCCAGAGCAGCCCTTAACGCCTCCTCAAGCTCCTCCTCGCTCATGTCTGGTAGCTCATTCTCTCGGTTATGCTTCATTGCGCTGAAGTACTCATGGAAGTCCTTGCCATCAAACGTGCATTTGAATACGACGAATGAAACAAAGAGTGTTTGAATCATATGCTCCAAGATTGTTGCGACATCATCCGTAGACGAAAGATAGTGTTCGTACACCACCCATAGCGATTGGTCGTTCACAATATGTAGCTGGGTGTATTTGGTATATTCCGATGCCTTGTTCATTGCCTTTAGCACCTCGTAGTAGTTCTCCTCCGTAACGTCCAAGATGTTGGGCAGGACAATACGTAGGTAGTTGTCGTCCGTCTCATCTTCATCTACAAGGTAGAAATATACTAAGTCCTCATACTCAAAACCGTAGCATGTATCGCTAAGCTCCGTAACCTTAAAGCCAGCTTTGGCTAACTCATCTAAAATAATCTCTTTCATAGTATCAGTGTTTTTAGTTGTTAATGATTATTGCTTCATTTGTATTGAGGTGTGCAGTACGAAAAATCTATGTGAGGACGGTTAGTATCCGATGCGAGGACGTGCTTTGTCGCCCTTGATGAAGCTGTCACGCATGCGCTCGTACTCACGCAGCTCATCACAGCTTACGGATGGGCGTGTACGCTTAATCACACACTCCAATGCTGACTGATTGATGGCAACAACACTCTTTGAGTTGATGCTTGCATCAAACGAGCATCGTGCCGACTCCTTGACAATATAGGATATGTCGCTGGAGGTGTAGCCCTTGGTCATCGCCACAAGGTTGTTGATATTAATATCATCATGAGGACGCTTGCTAAGCTCAAGTTCAAATAGTGCCTTGCGAGCCTCATCATCGGGGAGGCCTACGTAGATTATCTCATCGAGACGGCCAGCACGCAGAACGGCATTGTCTATTGCCTCAATGCGGTTTGTTGTTGCCACAACATAGACATCATGCTCCACGCAGTCGTTAAGCTGGGTTAGCAGCTCACCTACTTCGTTAGCCTGGTTGCTATTGTCATCTGTTGTGCGCTTTGGGGCGAGGCAGTCAAACTCATCAAACACCAGCAGCACGCCACATTTGTTCTTAGCCGCAAGCTCCTTGCTACGTGTGAATATGTCGGCAATGAGCTTCTGCGTGCCATGAACGTAGATGTTGCCCAGGTCGCTTGGCTTGATATAGGCATATAGCATCCCTGTTTGCTCTGCTAACTTGGTGCATATGAACGACTTGCCTGTGCCTGGAGGGCCATATAACAGTAAGTTTGATGGTGCGATCTGAAACTCTTTGGCCAGCTCACGATTCTGCAGGATGCTCACAAAGTTGCGTGTGAGTAGCCCTTTGAGCTGCTCCATGCCTGCGACATCCTTGAACCCGTTACCCTTGGCACGCTCTATCTTAACTGTTGTTTTAAGCTGGCCTGGGGCGTGCGAATGAAAACTGTCATACATGTCATCACGCTTGGTGCTGTCATATGTAGTTTTCTCTCGAGTACTACGCTTGCTGGTGAAGCACTCAAAGCTCTTTGGATTATCCTCGCCGAGGTATTTGGCAATAGCGTCGCCAAAATCCTCAATGCAGTTGTAGCGCTTCGATGGCTTGGTCTCAATGGCCTTTGCCACGATGCTGCGCAGAGGCTCCTCGATCTCAAGCACAGGCTCGTTCTCACGCATGTACTTGGTGAAGGCTATGGGGCATAGATCCTCGTTCTTGGCAAAATAACCGCTCCAAGGGTGCTTTTTCTGCAGTATATGGGCAAGCAGAATGCCGAGTGCAAAGATGTCGGTCTTGGGCGTGTAGTGGCCAATGAGTGTCTCAGGTGCGCAGTAACGAATAGATGTCTCACGAAGGTCAAAGGTCGCCTTGCATAGACATGTCTTAGAGATGCAGTTAAGTGCAGTAAGGTGCCATGTCAGCTCGCCATCGCCCTCATCCGAGATGATGATGTTGTCGGTCGAAAGGTTGTTGTGGCAGCCATCGCCTATACGTAGCGAGATCTCCTTAACGCCAACAAGCAGCTGATAGAATTGGTGCAATGCATCGCTCAAATCTTGTGGGTATCCTATGCATAGGAGGTCTGATAGGGTAGTGCGCCCCACATACTTTGTCACCATCCATCGTAGCGACTTGCCCTCTTCGGTGTAGTGGCCATGGCTGATGTGTGTGGGTAGTACATCGCTTGTTAGCTTGGGGATAATCTCGAACTCGAGAATCCTGTCGTTGTTTGAAAAGTCTGGCATGGCATTGAGGTCATATACAGTAAGGCATACATCGCCACCTGAGTCATCTTTGGCAATGTATACCTCTCGGTATGAGGCGCTTGTGCTAAGCACCTCATACGGAGTGTACCCCTCGAAACGGTTTTGAAGCGGTAGTATCATAAGTCTACAAAATTATGTGTTTGCGTTTAATCTCATCGTCAATCCAACATTGAAAAGCTGGGATGAATCGCTTCCGCAGTTTTGAAAAAATGTTGTCAATATTATGGCCATGGCGCCCAGGGTGCATCGCTGCCACTTCCTTGGCAGGGATCTTATCAAAGAAACGAGCCTTAAAGATGCTTATCTCATCGGGTTTCCACCCAAGCGTCGTGCGATAAAAGTCATCCAAAAAAGCATTGAGCGTAGCATCGAAGGTAGGATCATCGGCATTGACACCAAAGATCTCACGAAGAATGCTCTGGTCGGCAACATCGCTGCAGCGGTTACGGCCTATGAGGCTGAGAAGCTCGTTTGAGACATTGATATTGCTTGACTCAGTGGTGCGAGCTACATAAGCATCGCCAAACTCGTTGGGTACGTTCAAGAGTTTTACTATCAGATACTTCTTTGCTGCCCTGAGGTCACGCTCAACGCTCTTTGGATCCATGCTCAAAAGCTCGGCAATCTCTGACTTCTGCATGCGTTCCACATAGTATAGAGATAGGATTTCATGAAAATCTCTTACAGTGACCATTTTGTCGATGATTAGCTGGCAGTAGCCTGGCGTCTTGTTGCGGAGCTGAAGCGAAAACTTGTCACCGCTTACCGCTTTTGGGATAATTCCATCATTACGCAAACGCGTTAATACACAACGAGTTGTAGTCGTGGTAAGCCAAGTATGTAGTGATGCTCGAAAAGCATACTTACGGAGTTCGCACCAATCATTGTTAAAAAGATGTAGGTACAAAAAGGTTGACACATCCTCTTTACTGATCAAGACTCTATAGCTGTCGTAGACTTTCTTCACGACAGCGCTACGCAGTCCAGAGATGTTCATCTCATTGCCTGCTGTCAATCGCTCTTTGCCGCTGTGGCAAAAGAAGAAATCATTTGCATAGCTCTCATCGCTCATAATGCGCTTAACCACAGGCTCAAAAATCGCCTGATACGCATTTAATGTATATAGGTTCTGAACTTCGTTATAAATAAAATTCAAAGCCTCAAAGTCACTCTCGAATTCTAGAGTCTTCGAAAAATTACGACCGAAAAGCTCCTGCTTGAGCTTGTGAACAACTGCCTTAGTGGTACGCAAGGGCTGGATGCCCTTTGCCACCAGGATCTCATAAATGCCATAGGCAAACGAAGAGATGAACCCACAAATCTGTGAGGTTGTAAGAGAGAAGTCAGTTAGCGAAGCATTCTGGATCATTGCCAAAATTTCTGCCTTTGATAAAGTTTTCATAGTTTTAGTTTAAATTTTCAGGTTTGACATTGATTTTTCTATGCAAAGAAAACAACGAAAAAACTCGAGCGCAAATCTCTGTTGTGCGCCCGAGTTAAACCTATGAGTATTAGCAAATTAGCCGTTTATTTCTCGCTGAATGCCGCTAACTCAATATTTATCTTTTTACAGTTGGTAAGTTCAGATATATCAATCCTGCTTTGTATGATGGCAAGATGCGAACTTGAGTTGGGAATATACATGTGGAACGACTCCTCCCCAAACTCACGAGCGACGTCATTGATGACGGTCTTGATTGTATTTAGGCAGTCGCTGAGTCGGCCCTTCTCGACCAGCTCGTAATATACATTTTCAGCCTCAGTGTCTACCGATTTGGCATAATTGCCAGCTGAATGTCCATGATAGATGATTCTGAATGTTGTGGTAAACAACGCCTTGTTCTCGAGCAAATCGATGAAGCGACGCTTTGGCCTGTGTAGCTTACGGTCAATCAAGTAAAGTGCATACAGTGTGCAAGCACTTCGAGACTTGAATTGCACCTGCTTTTGCACCTGCTCGCCATTAATCTTTCCGCTCATGAAGATGAGATATTCGCCATCGGAACACAGTTTTCGAGACCCATTGCTCTCATTGAAGGTCTTGCTGCGCTTCTTGATAGAGATCGTAACCTTTGAGCGGCTGGCCATGTATACGCGGTCAATACACTGCTGTGTTGCTTCGCTTATGCCCATAGTCTTGATTTTATCATTGAGGCTGGTTAGGGCTTTTTTCGCCAACATCTTATTGACATACTCAACCTCCTTGTATTTGTTTTTGTAATCGCGTTTTACGTCGCCGCTAATGTCGGAGTCATCCTTATGCTCCATTACAAAGCGGTAGTTGTCCGCAAAGTTATCAATTGCACGCTTCTGTAGGTTGTAGCTTGTCTGAGAAACATCTGTTGTGGTACGCTCTGGCAACCCCAGCGATGGCATAATACTATAAAACCCTGGCGAGAAAAATGAGGTGATAGCACCTCCCAATACGGAACGGATGTTGTTGAGAAGTCCTGATAAGGAGTCATCATCATCGCTATCATCATCAGTTAGGCGTAGGGTGTCGTTGTACTTCTCCTCCTCGATAGGTATGATTGCATTAAGCACCTCGCTGCAAACATCGCCATGCTCCAACGCAAGGGTGTGGATGATATCCTCAAACTCCTGCTGAGTGTGGCGCTCGACCTCCATCATCATGTTAGAGATCTCGTGATCAAGCGAGTCATCATGGAGCTTGAACACAGCATACTGAGCCTTAGTTCGGCTGTAGCTGAACAAAGGAATTATGGCATTTGCCCCCTCGTTGATTGCATTGCGCAGCTCGCTACACTCCGAAAGCAGTGCAGGATCGACGTTTTCAACTATGTAGTCGTAGACCTGTGATGAGCAGTCACGAGTCGCCTTAAGCTTTGAGACAGTAAGTTTAATACTGCCCAATAATGGACTCTCAGAACCACTTACCACATAGATGTGGCCATCGCATAGTGTTGCCTTAGGCTCGTCAAAAATGACGCATAGTTTAAAAGGCCTTGGGGTAAGATCGTAATCGGTAAACATAGCACTATATTTAAAGTTATGTTCGATGCTGAATAAAGACAAAATTCATATTGTCTAAAATCCTACCCCAAAGATAATAAAAATTCTTGTTAAATTTGCATGCAATTATAAAATTCTTTATTAATTATCTTTTGCCTTTCGTAAATAAATGTTGGGAATCCACTTATTGCTGAATCAATACTACGCCAACGATGCTTTTGGACACACTCACGAGCATACTCCACAGCTGCTGCTCGATGCTCTCCAGCAGGATGTGAGAGGGAGGCTTGAAGTTGTTTTACCACATATTTATACTTCCCGGTGGCTAAATGTTTCAGCTCCGAGTATATTCCTGCGATGTAATCGGCCAATAGTTCGTGGCACCATCGTTCGCTTGCGCATAGCATAAACCTCTTATCCTTAAAGTATTGGTGTGCCAGCTCATGCACCATGCACAGCGTAAAGGCATCTCTATTGTTTATTCCTTGCTTGCGTAGTAGTTGCCAATTGTAGTAAAGCTCGCTACCTGTGCCATCTTCGCCCTCGACATCTATTTTTGCCAATGTCTCGCAGTAGCTGTGTATTTGTGCTATTTGTAGGTCGAAAAATTTTGCAAGCTCAGCAATTATTTGATTTAAATCCTCCTCTGAGAGGGTGTAATCAATATCTTTAAACATTACCTCGAAGATTCCAGCTTGATGTCGCCTTCGAAATGCGCTCCACTCACATATGTGTTGATATATCTCTTCTTGTGTCATAGTGATAACAATTTACCTAAATTCATCTATTGCCCATATACAATCTTTTTTCCACTCTCTTAAGATTTCTGCTGCTAAGTCAAGTTCCAGCATCGTTTGCGGGGAATCGACCAACAAGTCCAAAAATTCTCTTCTCTCTTCGCCTCTTAGATTACCATC
>JAZNQJ010000201.1:0-4573 GCA_045590115.1 Alistipes sp.
AGGCAGTCTCTTCGTAGCCACCTTCGGCATAGCCCGACGGCTCGTATTGATACTTATTTACGAGCGTTACGGTGTAGTACATCTTATCCACCGCCTCGATGTTTACCGCTCGCTGGTGGTAAATTGCCTCCTCTGAGGCTTTGCGTATGTTCTCTGCCGCAGTGTAGATATCGGTGTTGTGAGTAGCCTCGGCAACACGGTATGCAATGTCTACAATTTCGTGCATATAGTTCAGGCGATACCACTCAACTCTTTTCATATAATCCTCCGAGAATGATGCAAGCACGGGGTAGTATGACTCGCTGAGGGCGTTGTCTATATCCTCAGTCGTAAAGCCATATTGCTCAAGCATAGCCTCACTGCCAATCTCCAGCTCAGTGTCGTACAGCGCTACAACCTTATCAACAAAGCTACGCATCGCCTCGTGGATGTTTCCTATCTTGCTACACTCCGTAATTGAGTGTTCTGTGCTAAGTTCCATATACATCTTAGGGTCTTCGTAGTAGTCGTAGGTCATATCAACGAGGCTTTTAGCACAATCGGCTATGCTTCTTGCGTCGTACTCCTCCATCTGCATAAGTGCCTCGGTGTGATAGTATAGCTCGCCACCGCTAATGGTGGTTACGTGGCACGACGCAAGGTAGTAATCGACATATGGTGCGAGTTCACTTACATACTCGATGCAATTTACCAGGCAGCATACCATCTCCATAAGGCTAAAGTGTGTGTCGGTCATCTCGCACGCCTGGCATATATCCTGAATGCCAACGTACCACGTTAGTTTGTCGTCGCGTATGATGCCTCGAGTGTCGTTGCGGTCGAATGCTGGGTGATAGCCGTTGCCATGACCTGCAAATATCATAATATACTCATCAGCGGGAGCCTCCTCTTTGGCCCACGTGATAAACTCGGCGAGACTCTCGGTACTATTCATATTGTAATCGGCAGATGCAAATTTAGAGTATATGTTACGATTGTTCCTATGGTTATACTTTAGTCTGCTCACACCTCCCTTACCATCAGCATACTCCGAGCGGTAGCCCTCGCTCCACTTTATCTGGCCTACGACGTTTATATTCTCGGCAATGCTTGTGTTCATCTTATGGTAGACATTTATTATATCCTCATTATACTGATCCAGCTCGCCGCCACAGCAGTAAAACATGATGGTAAATGTGCGCTTGTGTTCAGGCTTAAGTTGCGATTGTGGGGTAGTCTCCTTGTTACAGGCACTGATAAGTAGCACGAAAATGATGGCCAAGAGGTGTAAACGAATTCTCATAGTGGTGGGCGTTTTGAGGTTTTTACAAATATAAATATTACTTACGAAATAACCAAAGCATAGAATAATATTTGCCTAAGGTATACCTATATTATAAAATAATGTGTACCTTTGTAGTACGCTAACTAAGTAAGAGTCAATAATACTTAACTAAATATCTGATTATACTATGAAAAAACTATTGTCATTGGCCTTGGTTGCACTGTTGGCCTTTGTAGCATGTGAGCCTTCATCTAATGATCATGGGGTCTCTGGCACGATGCAAATTACCTCAGAGTCTCCTATGAACTATTCGTTTGTTGGAGGTCCTGGCGAGATTACCTACACGCTCGAGGGTGCTAAGAAGGGCAATATGCCATCGGTAGAGTGTGCCCAGGATTGGATTACCGACCTTAACGTTGCTGACAAAATCACCTTCAACGTAGAGCGTAGCGATGTGCAAGAGGAGCGTACAGCACTTATCCTGGTTAAGTATGGTGAGCAGGAGGAGCAGGTATTCGTAAAGCAGGATGCTACATACGAGCCCGCAAAGATTGAGGCTGAGGCTAAGGCTCTCAACGGCGAGTATATCAACAAAACCAGTGTGGGTACCTACAACTACTTCATTATCCTCTCTGAGAAGGGTACCACTGGTTGGTTTGACCTCTACGTAGATAATTACTACCGTCTCTCACTCTGTTCAGATGTTGCCCCAGCGGATCTTACTCCTGAGAGCCCATCTGTACTCCCCGTAGGTGTTTACTACATTGATGACCTCTCTACGGGAGATGCCGGAACCTTTAAGCAGGGTTCAAGCTGGTATGTTGAGTGTAGAGCCGATGGTGGCTTCTTTGAGTCTCAGTACTCAAACGGCGTAGTCATCGTTACCGAGACAGGTATTGAGGCTTTCCTTACCCTTACTAACGGCACCGTACACCACGTAATGTATGAGGGTAGCCTTGATCTTGGTTATATACCAATCCCAGAGCCTGACTACTATACATCACTTACCGATGACTATATATTTGAGCATAATGGCTTTGTATCGCAGATATACTACTATGCAGACCTCGAAAATGTTGGCTTGGGTAACTGGATTATCTCTGCTGCGAACTCATACGATGCAAATATGAATGGCGACTACCTCAAGGTGGATGTATATCTCGATAGTCTTGAGTTCAATCCAGAGCTTATCTATGGTGAGTATGAAGCTGTAGCTACCTCTGATGAGCTTAAGGGTGGCAACTTCCTTGGAGGTGTTTATGGTTCTTGGCTCTACGGTGTTGAGGATGGTATCCTTGTAAATGGCACTATCGCACCACTTACTACGGGTAAGGTTAAGATTGAGAAGAGCGGTAACGGAGCTTTAATCACTGTAGATTGTGAAGATGACCTTGGCCATAAGGTTCAGGGTACGTTCGATTGCCCTACAGTAGAGTTTTATGATTTGTCTAAGTAGATGTAATTTCTTGAGATAAGGCAGCATCTACTTCCGCTAACAAAAGAAAATGCGAATGAGCAGTACGCCAAGTACAGCCCATCCGCATTTTTTTTGCCGAGCGACAGTATCTGCTACCTTCTCCCAACAAATTGGGTCTTAGCGCTTGTTAAGGTCGTGATTAGTGAATTTAGGGAGGTTAGTGAAGTTAGGGAATTTAGTGTCTCTCCCTAATCTCCCTAATCTCCCTATTCTCTCTAAACTTCCTCTCCTCCCTGAATACGTAAAAAAGAACAATTTCTTAAACTCCATTTCTGCCCTGCAAATCCACATTTTGTAGTGTTAAAAAGTTAACAACGAAAATTCTATGAATTCTCGTTCAAAATATGTACCTTTGCACCGATTTTTGTTGAAGTGGCACTATAGCTCATTCCCCGACTATCATGTAAAGCCACAAGGTGTTGCAACACTTTTACCCCATAGGGGTAGCCTATGCTGAGGTGTCGCACCTACTAAGGAACGAAATTGATATTTAAAAGTAATAAACTATGGCAGAAAAGAAATTTATTACCTGTGATGGTAACTACGCCGCAGCGCACATTGCATATATGTTCTCGGAGGTGGCAGCCATCTATCCTATCACGCCATCATCAACAATGGCTGAGCTTGTTGATGAGTGGTCAGCACAAGGCAAAAAGAACATTTTTGGTGACACCGTGAAGGTTGTCGAGATGCAGTCTGAGGCGGGTGCTGCAGGTGCTGTGCATGGCTCATTGCAGAGCGGCGCATTGACATCTACATTTACTGCTTCGCAGGGCTTGCTCCTTATGGTGCCAAACATGTATAAAATCTCTGGTGAGTTGCTCCCAGGTGTGTTCCACGTGTCGGCACGTGCCCTCGCTGCACAGTCACTCTCAATCTTTGGTGACCACCAGGATGTGATGGCTGTACGTCAGACAGGCTTCGCTATGCTTGCTACATCATCTGTTCAGGAGGTTATGGACCTCGCAGGTGTGGCTCACATCGTAGCACTCAAGTCTCGCATACCTTTCGTACACTTCTTCGATGGCTTCCGCACATCTCACGAGATTCAGAAGATCGAGCTTATCGACGAGGCATCGCTCTCGGCAATGTTCGATCGTGAGGCACTCAAGGAGTTCCGTCGCCGTGCGCTCAACCCTGAGCGTCCTGTGACACGTGGTACTGCGCAGAACCCCGACATCTACTTCCAGACACGTGAGGCATCAAACAAGTTCTACAACGCTGTGCCTGATATGGTGGCTGAGGCTATGGCCAAGATTTCGGATTTCACGGGCCGTGAGTACAAGCCATTCACATACTATGGCGATCCCGAGGCTGAGAACATCATCATCGCCATGGGCTCTGTTACCGAGACTATCAAGGAGTGCGTAGACTACCTCCGTACGCAGGGCAAGAAGGTGGGTGTTATCACCGTGCACCTCTACCGTCCATTCTCGGCAAAGTATCTATTCAACGTGCTTCCTAAGAGCGTTAAGCGTATCTGCGTGCTTGACCGTACAAAGGAGCCAGGATCTAACGGCGAGCCACTATTGCTCGATATTCGTGATGCATTCTACGAGTGCGACGCACGTCCTATGATTATTGGTGGCCGCTATGGTCTATCATCTAAGGAAACCACTCCAGCGCAGATGTTGGCAGTATTTGCTAATCTCGAGGCTGAGGAGCCTAAGAACCACTTCACGGTGGGTATCAACGATGATGTTACGATGCTATCGTTGCCCGTAGGCAAGGAGATTTCGATGGCTAAGGAGGGTACCTTCGAGGCGTTGTTCTTCGGCCTTGGTTCTGATGGTACTGTGGGTGCTAATAAGAACTCAATTAAGATTATCGGT
>JAZNQJ010000202.1:0-4492 GCA_045590115.1 Alistipes sp.
CGCTTGGCCTCCGACTTTACCGACGACCCCGATGATGGTGTGTCGTGGGGTACGATACGCTTCATACTCTACAAGGGTGATCGCTACCACCTGACTGTACGCACTGACGAGGGCGAGAATATCTACGTCGACACCCACGACGTATGGGAGGACCTCGATGAGGTAGGTATCACGATTGCACCATCGGCACTTCGCATACGCAAGCGCCCTGTTAAGTAATATTGTAATTGGCAGTAGAAAGAATGAATAGTTTGGTCAAATTCTTTTCACGACGACGCACGTGGAGTATACCCTACGTAATCTTCCTTGCGATCTTTGTGGTGGTACCACTCATTCTTATCATGGTATACGCCTTCCAGTCGAAGGATGGTGGCTTCTCGTTGGAGAACTTCCAGAGGTTCATCAACCAGCCCGAGGCAGCAAACACCTTCATCTACTCGATAGGCATTGCCCTGATAACCACCATTATATGTATTATCTTAGGCTACCCCGCAGCCTATATCCTCTCACGCATCAACTCCTCGACAGCACGCATTGTCGTGATGCTGTTCATCCTACCCATGTGGATTAATGTGTTGGTGCGTACGTTGGCTACCGTAGCGTTGTTCGACTTCCTGCGACTACCGCTTGGCGAGGGTGCGCTCATCTTTGGCATGGTCTATAACTTCTTGCCATTCATGATCTACCCTATCTACAACGTGCTGCAGAAGATGGATCACTCGCTCATCGAGGCTGCTGAGGATCTTGGTGCTACGCCACGCCAGGTATTTACACATGTAGTATTTCCACTATCTATGCCTGGTGTTGTGAGTGGCATTATGATGGTGTTCATGCCTACAATCTCGACATTCGCCATTGCCGAGCTTCTGACCATGAACAACATCAAGCTCTTCGGTACTACCATTCAGGAGAATATCAACAACGGCATGTGGCACTATGGTGCTGCGCTGTCGCTGATAATGCTTATTATTATAGGTATCACATCGCTGTTCACCGACTCATCGGAGGATGGTGCAAATGAGGGCTTGCTATGATGAAACGAATACTCTCAAACGGATACTTGGTGCTACTGCTCGTTATGCTATACGCACCTATCGCCATCATAGCCATCTTCTCGTTCACCGAGTCGAAGGTATTGGGCAACTGGACAGGCTTCTCTACCGAGCTGTACACCTCGCTGTTTTCTGGCGGTGTGCGCTACTCGTTGGTCGATGCCATCAAGAACACCTTTATCATCGCAACAGTGGCTGCTACCATCTCTACACTGCTTGGCACCGTTGCGGCTATTGGCATTCACGACCTTAGATATCGCAAGCGTCGAGCAATCAACTTCGTGAACAACATCCCTATCCTCAACCCCGATATCATCACAGGTATCTCGTTGTTTCTGTTGTTCGTGTCGTTAGGTATCAGCCAGGGCTATATGACAGTTATTCTTGCCCATATCGCCTTCTGTACGCCATATGTTGTGCTTAGCGTCATGCCACGCCTCACGCAGATGAATCCAAACATCTACGAGGCGGCACTCGACCTCGGAGCCACACCTATGCAGGCAATGCGCCGCATCATCATCCCTGAGATTCGCCCAGGCATGATATCGGGCTTCATCCTCTCGTTCACACTATCTATCGACGACTTCGCTGTAACCATCTTTACCAACGGTACGGATGGTCTGCAGACCCTCTCGACATATATCTATGCCGATGCCCGCAAGGGTGGTCTAACACCAGAGCTACGTGCGCTGTCGACAATCATCCTTGTTGTTGTGGTAGTGTTGCTTATCGTTGTTAACTATCGCGCTCGCCGCCAGGCAAGGTTGGCTGAGGAGCAGGCAAAGCAGGTAACGATTAAAAATAGAGTACGCCGATGAAACTCAGACTTACGAATATTCTAACAGCGCTTATAATAGCATTTGTTGCACTCGTTAGCGTGGGCTGCGGCATTAGCGATGAGCGTATGCACACCCTTAAGGTATACAATTGGGGTGACTATATTGATGAGGAGCTACTCTCGGAGTTTGAAGAGTGGTACGAGGAGCAGACAGGCGAACATGTGCAGATTATCTACCAGACCTTCGACATCAACGAGGTGATGCTGGCAAAGATTGAGAACGGCATGGCAGACTTCGACGTGGTATGTCCCTCGGAGTATATCATCGAGCGCATGATGCGCAACGAGCTGCTGCAACCAATCCTCACACCAGAGTTCGAGAAGGAGATTAACGACAAGGGTATCAACTACTTCGACTGCGTGTCGCCATATATCAAGGAGCAGTTCTCGTTGCTCGAAGCACCTGAGGGTCAGGATCCTAACGACTACTCAGTAGGCTACATGTGGGGTACTACGGGTATCCTCTACAATGCCAAATATGTAACCGAGGAGGAGGCGATGTCGTGGGACTTGATGTTCGACAAGAGGTTGCAGGATAAGATTTTTGTGAAGGATGCCTTCCGAGATGTATACTCGCCAATACTCATCTACGCCAAGACCCTTGAGGGTCGTAAGAACGGCACGTTAGGCGAGAACGAGATGCTCGATATCGAGACCATTCGTGGGCTTATGTACGACTCTTCGGATGAGTCTATCGCCCTGGTTGAGAGCTACCTAAAGCGTATGAAGGAGCTTGTGGCGGGATGGGAGGCCGATTTCGGCAAGGAGATGATGACGCAGGAGAAGGCATGGATCAACCTTATGTGGAGTGGCGATGCTGTATGGGCTATCGAGGAGGCTGCAGAGGTTGACGTGGAGCTTGCCTACACCGTTCCTGAGGAGGGCAGCGTGGTATGGTTCGACGGCTGGGTAATACCCAAGTATGCCGTTAACACACGTGCTGCACGCTACTTCATCGACTATATGTGTAAGCCTGAGAATGCTATCCGCAATATGGATGCTACAGGATATGTGAGCGTTGTTACCACCAAGGAGGTTATGGACGAGATCAACAGCGAGGAGGACTACGACGAGGCTATAGACCTCAGCTACCTCTTTATTGACTCTGAGGGTAACCCTCTTGAGGGCTCAGATAGTGTCTTCACCGACCCTGTGTTGTACCCCTGCCGTACGGTCATCGACCGTTGCGCTGTGATGCACGACTCTGGCGACCGCACCGACAAGATGCTCGAGATGTGGTCACGAGTTAAGGGCGACAACCTCTCTGTAGGCATGCTTGTAGGCATCATCCTCTTCTTCAGCGTGATGCTTATATGGGGCATTGCTCGTAAGATTAACAACTATCGTAAACGTCAGAAGCACCTCAAGCGTCGTCGCCATCGTGCGCAGAGCGAGAAGCGTGCTAAATAGCAAATATTAGAGATTCGAGATAACCTAATTTTAACCATTAAAACCTATCAACTTAAGATGACAAGAAAGGTATTTTCCCTGCTTGCCACCCTTGCGCTTATTGTCTCAGCGCAGGCAACAACACTAACCCCACGACTCGGCAACGAGCTTTCGCTTAGCGTCACCCCATCGCTCAGCCTTGCGGCAGAGGAGGATGACGATGATGGCCTCTTTTGGTGGAGTGCCGGTGCTAACCTTACCTCAAACTACCTGTGGCGTGGTTACGACCAATCGTACTATGGCAATATGTTTGACCCTGCAATCCAGCCCAGCGTAACACTCGGCCTTGGAGCATTCTACGTTGACCTATGGTATAACTACTCGACATTAAGCACCTATCAGGAGCTTGACATGACCCTCGGCTTCGACTATGAGAATCTCTCTATCACCGTATACGACGTGTGGTGCGACTATGGTAAGGCATTTTGGCAGAACGACTTCCTCGATGACCAAAACCATAGCCTCACAGCGACTATTGAGTATACATTCTTTGACCGTCTGCGCCTGCATTGGGGTACTACATTCCTCCACTCTGCCGACTGGCTATATAACGAGGATGGCTCACGTAAGCGTCGTGCCTTCTCATCATACTTCGAGGTAGGCTATACGCAGCCTGTTAAGGATCTGTTCGATATTGAGATTACTGCTGGTGCATCGCCCTGGACAGCTCCTTTCTGGTGTGCTGGCCCACAGCGAATCATTGACGGCGCTCCTGAGCTTGACTTCGACAATATTCCTCAGGGCTTCAACGTCACCAACCTCAGCCTTATGCTCACAAAGGAGTTTGAGGTGGGCGCAGCAACCATCCCTGTAAACTTGGGCTATGTATATAACCCTACGTCGAAGCGTCACTACGCAATTCTAAAGACAGGTTTCTCGTTCTAAACGAGCGGTATATATTGAACAAGAGGTTGCCTCATTGGGCAACCTCTTTTCGTTATCGTAGCTTGTATTTGTGGAAGTGCGGTGTTACAACCCTCCAGAAGAACAACAGAGCAACGAGTATTAACCCGGCTCCAAGCATATAGCAGTACGAGTAGTCGAACTCCGAGATATAGCCACCGAGCAACATACCGCCACCGATACCTACGTCCCAACCCGTGAGGTATGTGGCATTTGCCGTGGCACGTCGTGAGTTGGGCGCAAGGTTGAT
>JAZNQJ010000203.1:0-5618 GCA_045590115.1 Alistipes sp.
ACATTGCCCTCAACCTCAGCCTTAACCTCAGGAGTTGCAAGAGGCTTGGCAATAAGCGACTCACCATCCACAACTACTTCAGTATTTGCGTTCTGATAGCGGATGCCACCCAACCATGGGTAGAAGTTATCTGGAGCTACGTATGTAGTCTCTGCCTGGTTAAATAGGTTGCCCGAGCAAGTATTGCTATTAAGAGTGATGGTCTTGCCATTGCCATGGAAAGCACCGATAAACTCTGCATTGGCACGCTTAGCCTCGTTAGCCGAGTTGATAGCGTTAATCTCGGTGTTAAGAACTGAGTTATTCTCAAATGTTGCATCGCCCGTAACATAACCTACAAGACCTGCTACACAACCACCATCATCAACACTCTGAGTGCTAACCTTTGATGACTCAACAACGCAGTTGGTAACCTTCACGCTATTCTCAGCGACATTACCGATAAGGCCACCGACCTTATTAACACCCTCGATCTCGCACTTCTCAACCTTGATATTGTCAAATACGCAAACTCCATAAGTACGGCCTACCAAAGCACCAGCATAGAAGTCGCCAGCAACACGAGTAGCAGCACCCGGAGCTACAACAGCATTGCGGATAGTAAGGTCGTGAACATTAGCCTTAACAAGGTCAGCAAAGAGACCTGCCGACTGACCCTCGCTAACAGTAAAGTTAGAGATTACCTTGCCATTACCATCAAACTCAAATGCAGTATTATTACCCTTAGCACCATTACGATATATCTCAAGCTCAGCGCCGTTGAAGTTAACATCATCCATCAGACGCACCTTCATACCCTCAGGATCCATGGTAAGGAGTGTAGCCATCTGACCAGGGGTCTTAAGCTCAATCCAGCCATCAGCATTTGCTGCTGGAAGCTCCTCATACTTACCATCCCAAAGATTATCAACAATATACTCGCCATCGAAGTTATCATCGATAGAGATGTTAAAGTCATTGTCCAAAGTGAGCAAGTTACCGATGATTGTTGTAAGGTGGTTACGCTCCAAAGGAATCTGAGTATTGAAATCATGAGTACGAATCTGACGACCATCCTTACCCCAAACAGTCATAGTGAAGTTAACCTCCTGAGCGCCCTCATCCTCATCGCCCGCAAGGATATAATCAGCAAAGAGTGTCATATTCTGAACCTCTGAATCATAGCCCTGGGTGTAAGGAGAGTTCTCCTTAGTAACCTCGTAAGTATACTCGTTAACAGTATTGCCCGAAGCCTTGCCTGTCACAGCATCAAGAGAGGTGTAGAGCGTATGGTTGTAGAACTTAACCTCAACCTTAGCTGGCTCTGAGCCGATGTTTACCTCGTTGTGATCGGTAGTGATAACACGAATCTTACCGAAAGGACGCTTCAACTCAAGGTCTCTGCTTAGGCCATTGATGCCCAAGTGAATATCCTCCTTAATAAAGTAGGCATCCTGGCACTCATCCATAGCAGCAACCTTAGTGAGACGGTAGACATTGTTAAGGTCTACGGTGCTATAGTGAAGGTCAGCATCGCTACCCTCCTCTACAAAGTCAGCCCAAACAACAAAACGGTAGTCACGATTAGGGATAAGGCGGAGCTGGAACGATGTTGGCTCATACTTATCCACAGTCTTAACATCACGCTTCTTGATAGGAGTATCTGTATTCTTGAAACCCTCAGTAACGTCGTAAACCTCGAGGATGTAACGTACGTCGTACAAGTCCCACTCGCTCTCATCGAAATTGAAGTTGTCAACAGCACCGATACCGCTATTCATTGCAGTCTCACCCGAACGTGTAGCCAACTCTGGCACACCTACTCCGATGGTAAACTCCACAGCATCCTTATTTGTAGGATCGTAGACACCTCCATCAGTCTGGCAAGCTACGCCCAATAGCATAAATGCCACCAAAGAAAATAGAAGTTTTTTCATAGTGTATAGTTTTATTTATTTGTTTGCGTCGGCTAAAGAACTAACCTACAGTTATTTACACAATAATTATCGCCGTTGTCACACGCCCATACGCACAAGCACACGTGCGCAATACATACGTACAGTCACACAAAAGTAGAAAATTTATGCCAAACTACCAAACATTTTACCACTAAAAACAAAAAAAAATGAGCGCCCGACAACATCTGCCGAGCGCTCATAACAAAATATGCATCAGCCTACTTCAGAGCAAACGACCCTGTTAGTCGTACATCGGCAGACGACGCACCCACATAGAGCATAAACTCGCCTGGCTCAGCCCTCCAGCCACCTTCGTTGCTATTATAATAGCTTAGCTTATCGACCGAAATCTCAAACGTAACATCCTTTGACTCACCCGCTTGAAGCTCAACCTTAGCAAAGTCCTTAAGCTCCTTCTTAGGGCGTGGCAGCGATGACTCCACATCACCAATGTATAGTTGGACAACCTCCTTACCCGAACGCTTGCCCGTATTTGTCACCGTAACTGTAGCTGTCAACACATCATCAGCACCCATTGTTGCTGACGACAACCTCAGGTTGCTATACTTAAACGTTGTGTAGCTTAGGCCATGACCAAAGGCAAACAGCGGCTTAATGCCACGCTGCTCAAAGCCACGATAGCCCACAAAGATATCGTCGTGGTAGTAGACCTTATCGGGGTTTGGGAAGCTACACTCGCCACTATGCGATGGGTAGTCTTCAAGTTTAAGGCCAAAGGTAAAAGGCAACTTGCCACTTGCGTTAACCTCGCCCGAGAGTAGACGTGCAAGGGCATTGCCCGACTCCGAGCCAAGATACCACGCCTGAACAACCGACTCCACATCGCCCAACCATGGCATGGCCACAGCATTACCCGACACAAGGACTACGGTAAGGTGCTTAGTCTCCTTAGCCAAAGCACTAATGACCTCATCCTGAGCATATGGCAAGCCATACTGCGTACGGTCAGCGCCCTCGCAATCCTGCTTCTCGCTCTTGTTCAGTCCACCGACAAATATCACATGGTCAGCCGTACGTGCCGCTGCAACAGCCTCAGCGATAAGTTCCTCCTTAGTACGGTTATCCTCAAGATTTTGACCCGTAACAACACCATTATAGTCGCCCGTAACATCGCCTACGTAGCCTCGTACCCACACAACCTCAGCACGCCCATTGTAGTAGCTCTGCAAGCCCTCCAGAGGCGAACACTCGTGCTTGACCTTGAGCGATGAACTACCACCACCAACAGTCATCATCTTAACAGCATTCTCACCTACAACAACGATACGCTTTGCATCGGCCGAGATAGGCAGGTTAGACCTCTTATTCTGAAGTAGCACGATACCCTCCTCAGCAATAGTACGTGCCGCCTCGGTATGCTCCTCGCAACACATTGCGCCATATGGTTTGTAGGGGTTCATCGCCGTACGGAACGTCAGGCGCAACACACGACGCACCTTATCGTCAAGTTCCTCAGTACCAACCGCCCCGCTCTGAATAAGTCGCAGATATGGCGTGGCCATATAGTAGTAATCATAGGCGTTGCTCGCACCCTCTGTAAGACCATCAGTCCATGAGCCAAACTCAAGGTCAAGGCCATTATGTATAGCCTCCTCAGTGGAATGTGTACCACCCCAATCTGAGATTACAACACCGTCAAAGCCCCACTCACGCTTGAGTATCTGATTGAGCAGACGGTCGTTATGACAAGCATACGTACCACGATACTTGTTGTACGAACCCATAATGCTCCACGCTCCACCACGCACCACAGCAGCCTCAAATGCTGGCAGATAGATCTCATAAAGCGCACGATCGCTAAGGTCAACATCCACCTGATGGCGATACAACTCCTCGTTGTTGAGTGCATAGTGCTTGACGCAGGCTGCAACACCCTGACTCTGAACACCCTGAACATATGGCACAACCATCTCAGAGGCCAGATATGGATCCTCGCCCACATACTCGAAGTTACGACCGCAGAATGGCGAACGGTAGATGTTCACACCAGGACCCAAAAGCACATCCTTCTCACGATAGCGGGCCTCCTCACCAATGCTAATGCCGTAAAGCTCAGCCATATCACGATTCCATGTCGCTGCCAAGCATGTCAGTGCTGGATATGCCGTACACGAGTCATTTGTCCAGCGTGCCTGCTCCCATTCATCCCACAACACCTCGGGGCGAATACCATGAGGGCCATCGGTACACCATAGCTCAGCAATACCAAGACGTGGCACACCTGGAGACGAGAATTTCGACTGCGCATGGATGATGGCAATCTTCTCCTCAAGAGTCATGCGGCTGAGGGCATCCTCAACACGAGCCTCGATATCGGCATCGGGATTTAGATAAACAGCCTGCTTGGAGCGCTTAGGCTCTGAGGCTACGGCACTTAGGGCTACAACGAGTGCAACCAACATTAGACATAGACGTTTCATATTAGTAGAGTTTAGATAGTTTTTCTGCTTGCTTTGTCTTGCGACTTACAAATATAGGATTTTTTTACCTATCAAGCAAGTCGCCCTGCCTAAAACCACGACTTAGCATACGGTCAACAAGCTGTCGGCGTAGCTCATCGGGGCGAACACCACCCAAGGGAGAGTAGAGCGTAAGATGGCGAGGTGCTACGGCAAAGAGTCGGTCGATGGCTATATTAGGGTCTAAACGACGTAAGATATCAATACATAGGTCAAGGTAGTCGCTCGGCGTGAAGTCGCCCGAAAAGAGAAATCTCTCGGGATGCTCCACCCACTCCTTAGCCATTGGCGTAGAGCGGAATATTTGCAGCTGATGAAATTTTATATAACTAAGCCCCAGCGAGTTAATCACAGCCGTACTTGCCACCATCTGCTCTCGGCTCTCGCCAGGCAGACCGAGTATAAAGTGCGCACCAACGTCCATACCACGCTCACGCGTCTGAGCCACCGCCCAGCGTGCAACATCAAAGCCATGACCACGATTTACATGGCGTAGAGTAGCATCCGAAGTGGACTCAATGCCATACTCTACGGCCACATAAGTATGTTTAGCCAAATCCTCCAACATATCGAGCTTTTCAGAACTTACTGCATCGGGGCGAGTACCGATTATAATACCCGATATTACAGGATTTTCCGCTACCCGAGCAAAGAGTCTATGAAGCTCATCTACCGGCGCATTAGTATTTGTACCTGATTGGAAATAAGCGAGATAACACTCTGCTGAACGACCACGTACAGTATGAAACTCTATGCCTCGACGTAGCTGCTCATCAATATCACCACACTCCGCAGCATAGGCTGGCGAAAAAGCCTCGTTAAGACAAAAAGTACAACCGCCACGCATGTCCCCATCTTTGCGATTAGGACACACCATGGCGGCATCTACGGATAGCTTCTGCACACGAGAGCCAAACTTCTGACGCATAGCTGCGCCATAGTCGTTATATGGCAGAGGCTCTTTCGACATATATTACAAATCTTCGAGACGTGCTACGGGCGACACGTCGAGCGACGATATCTCGCCATTGAGGTAGCGATAGTAGCCCGCAACGGCAATCATCGCAGCATTGTCGGTAGTAAACTTTAGCTCAGGGATAAACGTGCGCCAACCACGACGGCGACCCATATCCAACACGCCATTACGTAGCCCAGAGTTTGCCGACACGCCACCAGCAATAGCTATATCCTTGATACCCGT
>JAZNQJ010000204.1:0-2840 GCA_045590115.1 Alistipes sp.
GACCTTGTGACACGACCTCGACCATAGCTCTATCTGCTACACCATTAGAACTGTCAACAAAGGCCGAAGCAATAGCCTCGGGGAAGAAGACTCCGACAATAAAGGCAAGCGTCGTGACGCATGTAGCACAAATAACAGCATACTTCAGCACCGTGAGCACTCGTCCATACTGCTTTGCACCATAGTTATATCCCACGATAGGCTGCATGCCCTGGTTAAAGCCCTGCGCCATCATGATGAAGAGCAAGATAACTCGGTTCATGATGCCGTAGGCTCCCACGTATACATCGCCCACGTTGCCATCAAATGTTGCTGCTGATACCACGTCATACTCGCCCGTGCCGCCATAGGCTAAAAGTGCGGTGTTCATAAAGCGGGTGACAAGCGAGGCACACACATTGAGGATGAATGGTGCCATGCCGATAGAGAGAATTGCACCCACAATCCTGCCACTGAACCTAAAGCTCGAGCGCTTGAACCTAAGGAAACTGCTTGGCGAGGTGTAGTGACGTATCTGTATAATTAGACACACGCTCTGAGCAATTACTGTGGCCAAGGCCGAACCCTCGATGCCCCACTTAAACACAAAGATAAATAGTGGGTTAAGAATGGTGCAAAGAGCTATAGATGTGAGCATTATGTACATCGCCTTGCGAGGATATCCCGAGGCACGTAGCTGCTCGTTGAGGCCTAAGTAGAGGTGTGTGATGATGTTACCAAACATGATTATGCGCATAAAGCGACGTGCATAATCGAGTGTCTCGGCGCTGGCATTACCACCCGAGAAGAAGACCAATATAGGGTCAAGGAAGAAGAGGAAGATGAGCATAATGCTCACGCCGAGTGTCAGGTTGAGCAGTACGGCATTGCCTAGGATATGCTCTGCGGCACGGTTATTACCCTCGCCCAAACGTATCGATATGCGTGCTGCAGCACCAACACCCACCATGGCGCCAAATGCCGAGGCGATATTCATGATTGGTAGTGTTACGGCCATACCTGAGATGGCTGCACCTCCCACACCATGGCCGATAAATATGCTATCGATGATATGGTATAATGATGATGATGCCATGGCGATAATCGCCGGTATGGCATATCTCGCCAATAGCTTGCCAATCGAGTCAGTGCCTAACGACACCGTATTGTTCTGTACTGCACTTGCCACGTTTCTCTCCTCCTTTTAATATCTAAAATATTGGGCAAAGATACCAAATTAGTTGAAATATGCTGTTGCAACAACCACACCTCCCTCATAAGTGGCAATATCGACCACAGCCTTCGTAGTATCGGATAGTTGTGCTGTGAGCTGCTGTGTTGTGTTGTCGTAGGCGGTGATGCGAAGGTCGGTTTTTAGCTCTATGCCACGCTTGCCGTAGAGTTTGTAGAGTGCCTCCTTTGCTGTCCACACCTTTGCCGGCCAGCTCTGCTCGACTGAAAGCGCCATCTCCTCATCGCTCATATAGCGTGACGCAGCCTTAGTGAAATCTCGCTCCTGGCTCTCCACATCCACACCTATACGGCTATCGCTTATCGCCACTACCACACATCCTGCACCATGAGCTACGCTGATATAAGTATTCGGGGTGTCCACTACAGGTGCGCCCACCTCGTTATAGCTGATGCTCACGTTACGTCCCAGCTCACGACGTACAATACGTCGCCAGGCGAGGTGTTCAGCTCTGCGTCGCTCATTCTGAAAGCGTGATGCCGAGGCTACATCCTCGGCACTGATATTGGCATCGCAACAAGCATATGCCCATGGTATGGTCTCGACAAAGAGTTTACGCATTTACCTCCACCTTAATCTTATCCACACGACGGCCATCCATCGTAGCGATGAAGAACTTTACGCCATGTGACTCCAGCTCATCGCCACGTCGTGGCAGGTCACGCTTCAGCTCCATCATAAGGCCTGCGAGTGTCTCGGCATGACCCTCAACATCGGAAAAGGCATCTTCGTCGAAGCCTATGGCACGTATAAACTCACCGATATGTATCTTAGCGTCAAAGATATAGGTGTTCTCGCCAATCTTCTCATAGAGCTTGTCCTCATCCTCGTCGCTCTCATCGGTAATCTCACCTACGACCTCCTCGAGGATATCCTCAAGCGAGATAAGTCCCTGTGTAGCACCATACTCATCAACAACGATGGCGATGTGAATCTTCTTCTTCTGGAACTTCTTTAGTAGGTCATCAATCATCATATGCTCTGGCACAAAGTAGGGGCGACGCAAGAGCTTCTGCCACTCAAACTCTTTGCTCGCAGAGATATATGGTAGCAAATCCTTGACATATAGTACACCACGCACATCGTCGAGGTCGTCGCCATAGACCGGAATACGTGAGTATCCTGTCTCAACAATCGTCTTACGCACTTCATCGAATGTTGCGCTATACTCAAGACCTGTGATGTCGACACGTGAGTGCATGATCTCCACTACCTCGGTTTGGCCGAACGACACGATGCCCGAGAGCATCTTCTGTTCCTCCTCTGAGCCTGTCTCGGTAAGGTCTACAGCGTCGGCAAGCTCCTCGATAGATATCTCGTTGCCTTTTGTCGCAAGGCGGCTCACACGACTTGATGTGCGGATGAGGATAAAGGCAAGAGGGTAGAGCAACCAGCGTAGAAACTTGAGCGGTGCCGAGAAGAATAGCGTCATGCGCACAGGGTTGCTCTGTGTGAACACCTTAGGCATAATCTCGCCAAATAGCAAGAGTAGAAAGGTGATAATCACAGTGTTAAATATAAACTCCCACGCTCCGCCAAAGACAAAAAGCGCATCGACAATGCGTGTTACCATGATAACTAAGCAGATGTTGACCATGTTGTTTGCAAC
>JAZNQJ010000205.1:0-5991 GCA_045590115.1 Alistipes sp.
TCTGTGGGTGTGGCTCGACCATCTTACGCATGTTGTAGTACTGATCCTTGAGTGTGAGGGTAAGCACCTTCTCGCCATACTTGCGCTGTAGGAAGTTGACAACATCCCACATAAGCTGCTTCTTCTGCTCAAACTTATCAGAGTCGTGGTCACGTATGATATAGCTGATCTCAGCCTCCTCAACAGAACCCTTGATACCCACGCAGTGGAAGAAGCCCTCGTAATGCTCAGTATGCTGAGGACGCTCCGAAGCAGGGAGCAGGCCGTTAAGCTCGCAAGCGATATCTATGGCGTTTATCATCTTGTTCTTCGCCATGCCTGGGTGTACGTTACGGCCAGCGATGGCAATCTTAGCACCTGCGGCGTTGAAGTTCTCATACTCAAGCTCGCCCTCCATGCCACCATCCATGGTGTATGCAAAGTCGGCAGCAAACTTCTTAACGTCGAAGTAGTCTACACCACGACCAATCTCCTCATCGGGGGTGAAGCCCACACGAATCTTACCGTGTGCCACCTCTGGGTGTGCCACGAGCCACTCCATGGCGGTAACAATCTCGGCAACACCAGCCTTATCATCAGCACCAAGGAGCGTAGTTCCGTCGGTGTGGATGAGTGTATGACCCTTGAAGAATGGAAGCTCTGGGAACTCCTCAACCTTGAGCCATACGCTACCACCGAGCAGGATGTCACGACCATCGTAGTTCTCAACAATGTGAGGCTTGATGTTAGCACCACTCATATCTGGAGCTGTATCTACGTGCGAGATAAAGCCGATAACGGGGACATTCTCGTAGCCCTTGGTTGCTGGCAATGTAGCCATCACGTAGCCATGCTCATCCATGGTTACCTCCTTAAGGCCGATAGTCTCAAGCTCCTCCTTGAGGTGGCGGAGCAGTACAAGCTGCTTGTCGGTCGAGGGGTATGTTGTTGAGTTCTCATCCGACTGGGTATCGAACGATACGTATTTCAAAAATCTCTCTTTAAGATCCATACTATTTAGATATTAGTTTTTAGTCTTTTGTTGTTAATCTTGAGTTGTTAGTGGGTGGGGTTACTCGCCGATCTTGGCACGACGTGAGTGCCAGATGAAGTATGCTATGATAGCCAAGTACATCACTATGCCGAGATACTCAGCACCTGTGCCACCTGCCCAGCCATGGAGCTGTAGGTCGAGGCCGGCAAATGCGAGGATTGCACTTACAACGCCCATGAGCGCACCACCAGCGATGAAGCCTGAGGCGATGAGCGTACCACGATTGTTGTTTGCCTTAGCCTTCTCAGCATCCTTATGACGGTTTACTGCCCACGCTACAAGACCACCTACTACGAGTGGTGCATTAAGCTCCATAGGGATGAACATACCGAGTGCGAAAGGTAGTGCTGGGAGCTTGATGAAGGTAAGCAGAAGGGCGATAAGTGCGCCAATGCCGTAGAGCAACCATGGTGTAGCACCACCGGTCATAAGAGGCTTAATAACCGCTGCCATAGCATTTGCCTGAGGAGCTACCAATGCTCCCTCGCCAACAAAGCCGTAGGTCTTATTCATGATAATCATCACACCAGCAACGGTAGCTGCCGATACTGCTGTGCCGACAAACTTCCATGTCTCCTGCTTGCGTGGCGATGTGCCAAGCCAATAGCCAATCTTAAGGTCGGTGATAAAGCCACCTGCCATCGAGAGTGCGGTACATACCACACCACCGATAACCAATGCTGCAATCATACCGCTCTGACCCACAAGGCCGATAGATACAAGCACCAATGACGAGAGAATCAAGGACATAAGCGTCATGCCCGATACAGGGTTTGACCCTACGATAGCGATAGCGTTTGCTGCAACGGTAGTAAACAAGAAGGCGATGACAAATACGATGAGCAGGGCAATGATTGTCTGGAACCAATTGTTAAGCACGCCAAACTGGAAGAAGAACAATGTAGCAACGAGCGTAGCGATGATTACGGTCATGATAACCTTCATTGAGATGTCACGCTGTGTGCGTGGCTCTACCACGTTGCTCTTCTTACCGCCAAGCTCGTTCTTTGCCAACGACAGTGCGCTCTTGATGATGCCAGCCTGACGGATGATGCCAATAAGACCTGCCATGGCGATACCACCAATACCAAGAGGACGGCCAATCTCGCGGAAGATGCCCTCAGGAGTGTTAAGCTCTGCAGGGTTGATACCCATGCCTACAAGCGTGTCGCCAATTGTCGCAGCATCAAACAACGAGAGGAGTGGGTTAACCAAAGGAATAACCACAAACCATACGAGTGCCGAGCCACCAGCGATGATAAGCGCATACTTAAGGCCGATGATATAGCCAAGACCGAGTACTGCTGCCGAGGTGTTAAGGCCGAGCGTAAGCTTGGCATTTGCTGCAAGGGCCTTACCCCAACCCCACATCTGTGTTGAGATTGTAGATACCCAAGCACCAAATGTCGATACGATAAAGTCGTATAGACCACCGATAAGGCCTGCCACAACAAGAATCTTTGCCTGTGAGCCACCCTTCTCGCCCGATACAAGCACCTCTGTGGTTGCTGTAGCCTCAGGGAATGGATACTTGCCATGCATCTCCTTTACGAAATACTTGCGGAAAGGTATCAAAAGCACAATACCGAGGATACCACCAAGCAACGATGATAGGAATACCTGGTAGAACTGGGCATCGAGGCCAAGGATGTAGAGTGCAGGGAGCGTGAAGATGGCACCTGCAACGATTACACCCGACGATGCACCGATACTCTGGATGATTACGTTTTGGCCAAGCATGTTCTTCTTGCCACGTAGCTGGCCAAGACCCACAGCGATAATGGCGATAGGAATTGCCGCCTCAAATACCTGACCCACCTTAAGGCCGAGGTATGCCGCTGCTGCAGAGAAGATTACCGCCATGATGATACCTACAGTAACCGAATAAGGAGTTACCTCCTGTGGAGTAGCATTTGCCGGCATGATTGGCTGGTACTCCTCACCTGGATTCAGCTCACGATAGGCGTTCTCCGGTAGTGATGTTTTGGGTTGTTCTTGTGTCATACGATTATAGTTTTAGTAATTTTGTTCACATACAATCGTACAAAGATAACAAAAATATCGAAATTACACAAAGTGTAAGAGAGAAATTCTTGATAAAAGGCAGCGAATACAACGCTCAGCAAAAAGAAATTAAGACTATTAGGGCAGTAGGACAACTAAGATGGTCGCGAACAACGCTGATACTCGACCTCGTAATGGTCCTAATGGTCTTAATGGTCCCAATGGTCATTAAAAAATACCACCGATGGGCAGTACTTGACGTACGTCCCACTGGTGGCATTTTTTGTAAGGGAACGCAATCAACCCCTTATCACAAGAAATTACCTGTCGAAGGCTTGTGCCTTGAGGGCAATACCCTCGCCATCGGGTGTAACAAGTACAACACCGGCCTCCTCACGTGTGATGTGACCAATAACATCGACAAGGCCTAAGGCCATAATCTTCTCCTGCATAGCGATTGGTACGGTGAACAAAAGTTCGTGGTCTTCGCCACCATTTAGGGCAGCCACCACAGGGTCGATATGCATCTGCTCGGCAAGCTCCGAAGTCTGGCGTGCAATAGGTATGCGCTCGAGGTAGATACGTGCGCCACAGTGCGATGCAAGGCATATTTGACGTAGGTCTGAGGCCAAGCCATCCGAGAGGTCAATCATCGACGTAGGGTGTATTCCCTCATCCTTCAACACCTTCAGGACATTGACTCTTGCACGTGGCTTTAGGTAGCGTTCCAAGAGGTACTCAAAGCCAGCAAACTGAGGCTCAGGATTAGCGATATCCTTCAACACACGCTTCTCACGCTCCAACAGATGAAGACCCATATATGCAGCACCGAGGTTAGATGTTATACATATGAGGTCATGCTCCTTTGCTCCCGAGCGGTATACCACAGCATCCTTAGCAGCACGACCAACGGCCGATATAGTGATGATAAGTCCATTCATCGAAGCGGTGGTATCGCCACCAACCAAGTCTACGCCAAGCTCTTTGCATGCAGCCTCCATACCCTCGTACAACGCATCAAGAGCCTCGACAGAGATCTTTGCCGAGACACCGAGAGCCACAACAATCTGCTCGGGTCGGCCATTCATAGCCAAGATATCATTCACGCCACGCACCACAGCCTTGTAGCCTAAGTGCTTGAGTGGAAAGTAGCTAAGGTCAAAGTCGACACCCTCAGTAAGCATATCAGTAGTAAGGAGCATCACCTCATCGCCAAGGTCGATAACCGCAGCATCATCGCCCGCAGCACGTAGCGTAGTGGCATTACGCTGAGTAAGACGCTTGGTAAGGCGCTCGATGAGTCCAAACTCGCCCAACGAGGCAATCTCAGTACCTTTCTTATTATTCATAGGAGTATGGAGTTAAATATTAATTTTTTTGCAAAATTACTTTTAAGATTGTAAAGTTGCAAAAAAAAATATAACTTTGCCTCAAATTTTTTCAAACATACAACTACTATGCTAAACATTATACTATTTGGAGCCCCTGGTTGTGGCAAGGGTACTCAGGCACAACGTCTCGCCCAGCACTACGACCTATATCACATCTCTACAGGCGAGGTTATTCGCTCAGAGATTGCACGTGGCACCGAGCTTGGCCGTAGCATGGAGGGTTACATCTCACGTGGTGAGCTTGCCCCCGACTCAATCGTGGTGGAGATGGTGCGCGACTATATGCGTACACACTCTGACAAGGGTTGTATTTTCGACGGATTCCCCCGCACAACTGCTCAGGCAGAGATCTTCGACACCATGCTTGCCGAGATAGGCTCTAAGGTCGACGTGATGGTATTCATGGATGTTCCCGAAGAGGAGCTTGTAAAGCGCATCTTGCTACGTGGCAAGGACTCAGGACGAAAGGATGATGCCTCGGAGGATGTTATCCGCAACCGAATTGAGGTATACCGCCAGCAGACAGCTATCGTTGCCGACCACTACACCAAGCAGCAGAAATACTCAGAGATCAACGGACTCGGAACTATGGACGAGGTGTTTGAGCGTCTCTGCAAGGTTATTGACCAGAAGCGCTAAACGAGCTATTGATTAAATTTTAAGCGAGTCGGGAACAATATGTACGACTCGCTTGAGTTATATATATGTAGCGATGAAACGACTATTTACCATACTATTTTTGCTACTCGGCCTTACGCTAAACCTTAAGGCTGAGGGCTATAGTGTCGACGATATTGTAGACGTACAGACCGAAAATCGCTATCGATTTGTTGTAAACCAAGATGGCATACTCTCGGATGAGGCGGTCAAGACTCTCGACTCGTTGTGCTACTCACTGCGTCATCGTGGCATTGCTCAGGTATCTATCGTGGCTATCAACGACATTGACAACCCTCGTGACCCTCATGAGTTTGCCATGGAGCTATTTACTAAATGGGGCGTAGGTAACAAGGAGCGTGACAACGGCTTAGGCATCCTGCTTGTCAAGGATATGCGCGAGATACGCTTTGTGACGGGCTATGGTCTTGAGGCCGAACTACCCGATGCTATGTGTGTACGTATTCAGCGCAACTACATGCTACCCCACTTCCGCAACGATGACTACTCTACGGGCATGGTCGAGGGACTACGTGCCGTAGACAACCTGCTTACGGGTGGCGAGCTTGACAAAGGGCTTACGGATGACTATGTCGAGGATGAGACCGATGATATGATTCTTGCCATGATTGTGGTAATGCTCATGGTAGTACTCCCCATAATACTCTTTATCGTCCATGCACATCAGATGACCAAGTGTCCCAACTGCGGCAAGCATGGTCTTAAAGTCACACAAAGCATAGTTACTAAGAATACATCACGTGTACGCATCACCGAAGAGCTTTTGGTATGCTCCTACTGTGGCTCGCAACATAAGCGCACCAAGCGTGAGGATAAGCCACAAGGTGGTGGCGGAGGTCCTATCATCTTTGGAGGCTTCGGCGGTGGCCGTGGTTTCGGTGGTGG
>JAZNQJ010000206.1:0-5242 GCA_045590115.1 Alistipes sp.
CCCATCCAGCCCAATCTCTTAATCGGCGGCAAATTAGCACCACTCTGACAACAAATTGGGGGCGTGGTGATTAGGGCTGCTAAGTATTCTCTTTTATTTTTTTAGGACCGTTAGGACCATTAAGACATTAAGACCATTACGAGGTTGGGTATCGCCGTTGTCTCGGTCGTTGTCTTGGCCGCAATCATCTCAGTTGTGCACTCTTACCTCTCATCGGCAGCCTCGCTCACGGCCTTCATAATGCCCACGAGCGTGCCGTTAGAGAGTAGTAGCATATGGTCGGCATCCATCTCATAGTGAGTAACGCCCTCGAGCATATCGAAATATGCGGCCTCGGCCTCGTGGTGTGGCGTATAGCGGCGTGTGGTGCCAAGCTCGCCAATCTCGAGCAGACGTGAGGTTGTCATGCGGTAGGTTGTGGTGAATACATTACAGTCGCCCTTGCCCGAGGCTGTGCCGTTATCACGGAAGAGAATGGTGTAGCTATCGCCCTCAGGAGCGACATCCTTAGCCATAATCTGCACAAGCTGCCAGGTGGTGCCCACAAGTGGCTTCTCGTATTTACTACGCTTACGACAGTCGCAGCAACCGACAGTAACGAGTGCGGCAATGATGATTACAAGCGAAAATAATATCGTACGGTTCATAGTTTTTCAGCAATTTTCGTTATCTTTGTGACAAAGATAGTACAAAACACTTAAAACTGATAGAAAAATGAAAAAAGTTATCGCTTCACCTTTGGCTCCTAAGGCCGTAGGTCCTTATTCACAGGCTATTGCTCACGACGCTACACTCTACATCTCTGGTCAGCTCCCTATCGATGGCGCTACAGGCAAGATGGCTGAGGGCGTTGAGGCACAGACTCGCCAGGCACTTACAAACCTTGGCTACATCCTTAACGAGGCTGGCTACACTTTCGACGACGTAGCTAAGACTACCGTTTTGTTGGCTGACATCGCTGACTTCGGTGCTATGAACGCTATCTATGCTGAGTTCTTCACAGGCGATAAGCCAGCACGTATCTGCTACCAGGTGGGCGCTCTTCCTATGGGTGCGTTGGTGGAGATTGATGCAATCGCCATCAAGTAATTTGTTGTGATAGTGGCGCTACTTCGCCACCTCAATCACTGCCCCGAATGGGAAATACGTCGAGTATGTCCCATCCGGGGCAATCTCTTAATCGGCGACAAATTAGCACCACTCTGACAACAAATTTATTTCTTGTGATAGCGGCACTACATGGTCGGGTATCACCTGTTGTCGTCTCGGCCGTTAGTTCCCTTGTCCGTAGACACCTTAATTGTACTATTATCTCAAATGTTGTAGACTCTCTTTGCCTCTTTTTATATACTTTTTTCGGCAATTATTTCTTAGAATAAGAAAAATGTTGTAACTTTGACAAATAGACAAACCTAAAACAATAAAAGATATGAGAAAACTACTTCTCGGTGACGAGGCCATTGCACAGGCCGCCATCGACTCTGGTCTGTCGGGTGTTTACGCATACCCCGGTACTCCGTCAACCGAAATTACCGAATTCATTCAGCTACGTGAGGAGAAGCGTGGCGATGCTGAGAACAAGATCTTCTGCCGCTGGGCTACTAACGAGAAGACAGCTATGGAGGGCGCACTCGGTATGTCATACATGGGCAAGCGTGCCTTGGTATGTATGAAGCATGTTGGTATGAACGTTGCTGCCGACCCATTTGTTAACTCTGCAATGACAGGCGTTAACGGTGGTTTGGTTGTTGTTGCTGCCGACGACCCATCAATGCACTCATCACAGAACGAGCAGGACTCTCGCTTCTATGGTAAGTTTGCCATGATGCCTATCTTCGAGCCATCAGCACAGCAGGAGGCCTGCGAGATGACACGTGCTGCCTTTGAGCTTTCTGAGGCTGTGAAGCTCCCAGTGTTGATGCGAGTGACAACACGTATGGCTCACTCACGTGCCGTAGTAAACCTTACTGACGAGCCACGCAAGCAGAACGAGATTAACCGTCCTGAGGATGTGCGCACATGGATTCTTCTTCCAGCATTTGCTAAGCGTCGCTATGTTCAGCTCCTTGAGCAGCAGAACGACCTCATGAAGGCATCTTTAGAGTCTAAGTTCAATTGGTACACTAAGGGTACTAACCCTGAGCGTGGTGTTATCTGCACAGGTATTGCCTACAACTACTACAAGGAGAATGCTGCAGACTGCAAGGAGCGCAGCGTACTCAAGGTTTCGCAGTATCCACTTCCTGAGGCTCTCATCATGAAGATGGTTGAGGATGGTGCTAAGGAGATTCTCGTTATGGAGGAGGGTCAGCCTGTTGTTGAGGAGATGGTACGTGCCATCGTGCCTTCGACAGTTGAGGTTAAGGGCCGTCTTACGGGTGACCTCCCACGTGTTGGTGAGCTTAACCCCGACTCAGTACGTAAGTCTTTGGGCATGGCAGCATTGGAGAACCTTGACGCTGATGATATCGTAGTAGCACGTCCACCAGCATTGTGTCAGGGTTGTGGTCACCGCGATATGTACAAGGCACTCAACGAGGTTGCTGCAGAGTACGAGAATCCTCGCATCTTCGGTGATATAGGTTGCTACACTCTCGGTGCGTTGCCTCCATTCCAGGCACTTCACGCATGTGTAGAGATGGGTGCTTCAATCACCATGGCTAAGGGTGCTTCGGATGCTGGTCAGTTCCCTGCATTCGCAGTTATCGGCGACTCTACATTCACACACTCAGGTATGACAGGCTTGTTGGACTGCGTGAACTCACGTGCTAACGTTGTCATCGTCATCTCTGATAACCTCACAACAGGTATGACAGGTGGCCAGGACTCTGCTGGTACAGGCAAGATTGAGGATATATGTCGTGGCTTGGGCGTACACCCTGACCACGTACGTGTGGTAGTACCTCTACCAAAGAACATGGAGCAGATTAAGGGTATCCTTCGTGAGGAGATTGAGTACAACGGCGTATCTGTTGTCATCCCACGTAGAGAGTGTATCCAGACAGCTAAGCGTCATGCTAAGGCACGTGCTGCAGCTGCTGCTAAGAAGGAGTAAGTCCGATATTGCTAACATATAACACGAAACCAAACATGAAAAAAGATATTATTTTAGCAGGTGTCGGCGGACAGGGTATTCTGTCGATTGCTACGGTCATTGGCGAGGCTGCTATGGCCGAGGGTTGGAACATCAAGCAGGCTGAGGTTCATGGTATGAGCCAGCGTGGTGGCGATGTGCAGAGTAACTTGCGTCTATCGACCGAGCCTATCGCATCGGACCTTATCGCTAAGGGTGGTGCCGACATCATCATCTCGTTGGAGCCTATGGAGGCTCTCCGCTATCTTGAGTACCTCAATAAGGATGGCTGGGTAGTTACCTCTAACGTGCCATTTATCAACATCCCTAACTATCCTAACGAGGAGGAGCTTAACAACCATCTTGCAGCACTGCCTAACTGCGTGTCGCTCAACGTTGAGCAGCTCGCTAAGGATGCTGGTGCGCCACTTCAGGCTGCCAACATGGTGCTTTTGGGTGCTGCTATCCCTATGCTTGACATCGAGTTTGAGAAGATTGAGGCAGGTATCCGTCGTATCTTCGCTCGCAAGGGCGAGGAGGTAATCGAGAAGAACCTCGCTGCAGTACGTGCTGGTTACGATAACTCTATTAAGAAGTAGACTATGGATCGCCCATTAGATAAACAGACGGTCGATAACATCTGTATCGCCAATGGTCTGCGCAACGCCAAGGAACTTGGTGCTGCATCTATCCGTCAGTTTGTTAGCGTGGTGAAGGATATCGAGGCCAAGACAGGTGTGGAGTATATCCGCATGGAGATTGGCGAGCCAGGCCTTCCTGCCGAGATGATTGGTATCGAGGCTGAGCATGAGGCGTTGCTTGCTGGTGTAGGCTCTAAGTACCCACTCATCACAGGTATCGAGCCTTTGACCAAGGAGGCATCACGCTTTGTCAAGGCCTTTATCAACCTCGACATCCCTCCTATGTGCTTTGTGCCTACTGTAGGCTCTATGCAGGGTGCTTTTGCCTCTTTTATGGCACTTACTCAGATGCGTGAGGATCGTGATACCATCCTCTTCATCGACCCCGGCTTCCCTGTTCAGAAGTCGCAGTGTAGGGTGCAGGGCATTCGTTACGAGTCGTTCGACGTTATCGACTATCGTGGCAAGGCTCTTGAGGCAAAACTCGAGGAGATACTATCTCAGGGTCGTGTTAGCGGTATCATCTACTCGAACCCTAACAACCCAACATGGATGTGTTTAACAGAGGAGGAGCTTGAGATTATCGGCCGCATGGCTACCAAGTACGATGTCATCGTTATTGAGGACCTCGCATACCTCAATATGGACTTCCGTGAGGATCGCTCTAAGCCTTTCGAGCCTCCTTACCAGCCATCGGTAGCTCGCTATACAAACAACTGCTTGCACCTATTGTCTGGCTCTAAGATGTTCTCATATGCTGGTCAGCGTATTGCTGTTGTGGCTATGAACCCTATGCTCGCTGAGCGTTGCTACGATGGCTTTGCTAAGCGCTATGGCAATGATGGTCAGTTCCGCCGTAACTTTATCTTTAACATCCTCTACGTGCTGTCATCAGGCGTGCCACACTCTGCACAGTATGCTCTTGCTGCTATGTTCCGTGCTGCGTCGGATGGTCGTCTCGACTTCGTAGGTCACACACGTGAGTATGCACGTCGTGCTGAGCGTGTTAAGGAGATTATGCGTAAGAATGGCTTCCACATCGTATACGACAAGGATTGCGAGCAGGAGGTTAGCGATGGCTTCTTCTTCACCTTCGGATATAAGGATATGACAGGCGAGCAGCTTATCAACAAGCTTATCTACTACGGTATCTCGGCAATTACGCTTGCTCCTACGGGCAGTTCTCGTGAGGGCTTGCGTGGCTGTGTGTCGATGATTTCCGACTATCAGTACGACGAGCTTGACAAGCGTCTGCGTCTATTTAGCCAGGATTACTAATAGCCATTATTTATAATGTAGGGCTGCCCGATGATTTGGACAGCCCTATTAAAACTTAAGGTAGGTTCTATAAATTAGGTCGAGTTGATTTTGAAGATTATTGTGAGGAAATTTCTTATTTATTATGATGGCGCAATGCGAGCATTGCAACTGAGGAAAAATCAGAAATATACCACAATAAATTCAAAAGCGACCGAAAAAGAGTCTGCCGAAAGCGTATAACATATTTACTAATTTATAGAACATACCT
>JAZNQJ010000207.1:0-4016 GCA_045590115.1 Alistipes sp.
TAAGCGCCCTATCACAAAAAAAAGAGAGAAACTTTCGTTTCTCTCTTCGTGTACCCAGAGCCGGGGTCGAACCGGCACAGGGGTGAACCTACTGGTGTTTGAGACCAGCGCGTCTACCGATTCCGCCATCTGGGCATCAGACTTCGCTGATTTGGTGTGCAAATGTAGGAATTATTTTTAAACCTGCAAAATTTTTCAGCACTTTTTTGAATTATTCCCTCAATTATTCCTTCGCAAGGCTGCGCTCTGCCCAATCTACATTGCTCAGATACCAGCGTACGGTGCGGCGTAGACCCTCCTCAAAGGGCATTGTAGCATGCCAGCCAAGCTCCGAGCGTAGCTTTGTGGAGTCTATGGCGTAGCGCAGGTCGTGGCCAGCACGATCCTCCACATAGCGTATTAGGCTCAGGCTGCTGCCTGGAGCGTTGTGTAGCTCCTCATCGACGATGCGTATAAGCAGCTTGACAAGCTCGATGTTGCTCCACTCGTTCTCGCCACCGATGTTATACGTCTCGCCCGTAGTGCCACGATGGAACACCATGTCGAGGGCTGCGGCATGGTCGCCCACGTAGAGCCAATCACGAATGTTGCACCCTGTGCCGTAGACGGGGAGTGTGCGGCGGTTGACGATATTATATATAAACAAAGGTATCAGCTTCTCGGGGTATTGGTTCTCGCCGTAGTTGTTCGAGCAGTTGGTGATCACCGTAGGCAGGCCATAGGTGTCGTGGTAGGCACGCACAAAGTGGTCGGACGAGGCCTTAGATGCCGAGTAGGGCGAGTGTGGCTCGTAGCGTGATTGCTCGCTGAAACTTCCGCCATCGAGGGGCAATGCGCCGTATACCTCATCGGTGGATATGTGGTGGAAGCGCTTGGATGTGTAGTCGCCATGCCATGCTTTGCGTGCTGCCTCGAGGAGTGTGAGCGTGCCTATGATGTTGTTGTGTGCAAAGACCATAGGTGCGCTTATCGAGCGGTCTACGTGGCTCTCGGCGGCGAGGTGCAGAACGCCATCTACCTTATAGTCGGCGAATATGCGCTCTACTGTCGTAGCATCGGTGATGTCGCCATGGATGAATGTCACGTTGTCTAAGGCCACCACGTCGGCGATATTCTCTGTGTTGCCAGCATAGCTGAGCTTGTCGAGGATGATGATATGGTAGTGGGGGTATTTTGTGGCGAAGAGGCGCACAAGGTGGCTGCCGATAAATCCTGCGCCGCCTGTTATGAGTATGTTCTTATGGCTCATCTGCGGTAGAAGTTTATAACCTCGGCGAGTGCTTCACGCCAGGGTTGTGGTGTTACTCCAAGTTCGGTTATTCTGCGTTTGCCAAGCACCGAGTAGTGGGGGCGTGAGGCACGTGTACCACGCTCGGCAGAGGTTATTGGCACAATGTTACACTCGGCATCGGTAAGCTCCACTATGGCACGTGCGAAGTCGTACCATGTGGCCTCGCCACCATCGGTGAAGTGGTAGATGCCATGCATGGTGCTTAGCTTGTTGTTGTCCACGATATCCACGATGAAGCGTGCGAGGTTGAGCGCCGATGTGGGTGTTCCCCGCTGGTCGTTGACCACGCTGATTTCGGGCTGTGAGCTGCTGAGCGAGCGTATCGTGCGGTAGAAGTTGTTGCCCCAGGGCGAGTATAGCCACGAGGTGCGTATCACTATTGCGAGGTCGTTGTCGCAGAGTGCCTCCTCGCCATGCAGTTTGCTTAGTCCGTAGGCGTTTATTGGTGCTGGAGTGTCATCTTCGTCGTAGGGTGTATCACGCTGGGTATCACCGCCGAAGACATAGTCCGTAGAGATGTGGATAAGTGGTATGCCACACTCCTTGCATATTTTGGATAGCTGAGCCACGCCACGAGCGTTTATCTCTTCGGCAAGCTCGCTCTCATCCTCGGCACGCTCCACGTTGGTGTATGCTCCGCAGTTGATGACAATGTCGTAGCGCACGATACTATACTTTATGCGGCTTATGCTGTATGCCGAGCGTAGGTCTATGATGTCGCTGCTGAGCATGTAGTATATGCAGTCGTTGGAGTGCTTGATGCTGTTTATCGCCTCGCCTAACTGCCCGAGGCCACCGATGACGGCTATGCGACGCTTATGGGGCTTTGGCGGGCGTTGTTGCTCTCGTTTTTTGCGTGTGCTTGGTCTCATATGCTGCTCGGTGTTTGGGCGTAGTAGTCTATGTCGTAGTCAAATAGCTCGCCACACTCGCTAAGTCGCGGGCTTGTGCTATCTTTCTGGGATAGTATCGCCTCGTGGGGTGCTATGCCCCAATCTATGGCTAATGTAGGGTCGTTCCAGCGTATTGCACCCTCGCAGTCGGGGGCGTAGCCATTGTCGCACTTGTACTGTAGTATGGCATCGCCACGACGTACCACGAAGCCATGGGCGAAGCCTCGGGGTATGAATAGCTGGCGGTGGTTCTCGCCGCTAAGCACCACGCCGATGTGCTTGCCAAAGGTGGGGCTGCCACGACGTAGGTCTACGGCGATGTCGAGTATCTCGCCCTGGATGACCCTTAGGAGCTTGGACTGCGCCTTGGGGTGTCGCTGAAAGTGTAGGCCACGTACCACACCTTGCTGGGAGCGGGACTCGTTGTCCTGCACAAAGTGGGTGTGTATGCCACTAAGTGCCTCAAACTCAGCGGCGTTGAAGCTCTCGAAGAAGTATCCTCGTGAGTCGCTAAATATCTTAGGCTCAATGATATATACGCCCTCTATGTCGGTGTTTATCAGCTTCATAGCTTTCTAAGGTATTGTCCATATTGGTTGCCGAGCATAGGCTCTGCCAACTGATGTAGCTTCTGGCGTGTTATCCAGCCGTTGCGGTAGGCTATCTCCTCTAAGCATGCGATTTTCTGCCCCTGGCGTTTCTCGATTACCTCCACGAAGATGGATGCCTCGGCCATCGAGTCGTGAGTACCTGTGTCGAGCCATGCGAAGCCACGATCGAGGATATCCACGCTGAGGGCATCATGCTCAAGGTAGTGCTGGTTTACCGATGTTATCTCAAGCTCGCCACGTGCCGATGGGGTGATGCTCTTGGCCACCTTAACCACGTTGTTGGGGTAGAAGTAGAGTCCCACTACGGCATAGTCGGAGCGTGGCTCTGCGGGCTTCTCAACGATGGATAGCGCACGTCCTGAGTCGTCGAACTCCACCACGCCATAGCGCTGTGGGTTGTCCACCTTGTAGCCAAAGACCGTTGCACGCTGCTGCGTTGTGCATAGCTCTACGGCACGCTGGAGCATTGTGCTGAAGCCTGCGCCATGAAATATGTTGTCGCCAAGCACTAAGCATACGTCGTCGTCTGCGATGAACTCCTCGCCGATGATGAATGCCTCGGCAAGGCCGTTGGGCTGTGGTTGCTCGGCATACTCAAACCTTAGGCCGAGGTCTTCGCCTGTGCCGAGCAGTCGGCGGAAGAGGGGTAGGTCGTGGGGTGTCGATATTATGAGTATGTCACGTATGCCCGCCAACATCAGCACCGAGATGGGGTAGTATACCATCGGCTTGTCGAATATGGGCAACAGCTGCTTGCTTATGCACTTTGTGATAGGGTAGAGACGTGTGCCGCTACCTCCCGCCAAAACAATACCTTTCATAGTCGGATAAAGCGTTTGTTCCCTATAAGGGAACGTTCAATCTGCGAATATACAATTTTTCTTCGGAAAATGCAAATGTGGGGGCGATATACCCCCATTGTCACACCGAGTCACACCTTAGTCACAATAGTCACACGAGTCACAATAGTCACATCAGTCACATATGGCCACACCCCTGTGACTGTGTGACAGTGTGACTATGTGACTGACTATGCCACTCTGCCACTCTCTTGGTAGCATGCTTTCCAAAAAGTTTAGAAACAAATAATTGTTAAAATACTTGACTTTGGTGTTTTGATGTTGTATATTTGCAGTGTGAAAGTTCAGTTCTTGAACACAGAGGGTATAGTGCGGATAACCGCAAGCAGAGCTTGCTCTGGGGATTATGGGGATGATGGGG
>JAZNQJ010000208.1:0-5236 GCA_045590115.1 Alistipes sp.
AATGTAAAAATGATTGAGGACGCAAGCCCTCCCCCCGCTACCATAAAAAAAAGAGGAAATCCAAATCGGATTTCCTCTATGGTAGCGGGGGGAGGACTCGAACCTCCGACCTCCGGGTTATGAGCCCGACGAGCTGCCAACTGCTCTACCCCGCGATGTATCGTTAATAGTCTTACGACGTATTGCCTAATTGCGACTGCAAATATAAGGCAAATTTTCGGAAGCTGCAAATAATTTTTAAAAATATTTAGTTTATTTATTTCGCACATATTGTCAACACATTGTATATCTGGCTGTTAACAATAAAATAATTTTTATCCGAAACATTAATAGCTCAAAAAAATAGCATCAGCATATTGTTTCTTTGGCGGGAAATGTATATATTTGCATGATATATTTATATAACGTATTGTCTACCAATGGCAATACAACGACACACATCAACATATGAGACACACAAAATATCTTATCGGCCTACTGTTTTGCCTTGCATCTACGCTAAACATAGGCTGTCAGAAGGATGATCCATCACCCTCCAATCCGAGCCTTATCAGTTTTGCTGAGGAGGGCTACATCTTTGGCGTAGAGGATGCTGAGGAGTGGTTCGAGATTCCCATCACAGCTACTTCCGCCACTGACTACAACCGCAACATAGGCGTTGAGATTGTTGCCTCAGAGAGTAGTGCCATTCAGAATTTACACTTCACCATTGAGGAGACTACCCTACTTATACGCAAGGGCAAGAGGGATGCATGTGTGCGTATCAAGTGCAACCCCGAGAATATTGAGATGGGCAATAACCTCAGCCTGACACTACGTCTCACGCTTGAGGATGAAAACATTGGCGAGATTACGGAGTGTCGTGTGGAGCTTCAGCACTGCTGCCCCTTTGACATCACTCACTTCGAGGGCTATGCAGTACTCACCTCGACATGGTGTATGCAGTATATGAACTGCGACTCACGCCTTGTTCGCACTCACGTAGAGAGAGGTGACAACGTCGTTGTTATTGAAGATATGCTCTATGAGGGCTACGACATACGTGTGAAGCTCGATAGTAGCGACCGTCTCAACCCTATCGCCAAGCTTTGTGGCGTGCAGACCTTAGCCTCTACGGGCGAGGCCTTTGGCACAATCTACGGCGATGGCAAGATACTCATTGCTGAGGCTGCAGACTACGACTCAGCGTCGATGGATCTATCGGGCTATGTATCGTTTTATAGCATGTGCGAAGGTTTCATGATGCTCTACACCGTAATGTATGTCGAGGGTGTAGGCGAGGTAGGCATGTTTGGTAACATCGTAGAGTGGATCTCGGATGATGAGGCTGAGCGCATCATGCGTGAGGGACTTAACTAAGCAATTATCTTGTACAAAAAAAATAACTAATCATATGAGACTAAGAGTTAACTTTGGAGTTTGGGCAACAATGCTTATGATTGTTACATCCTTTGTTGCCACCTCCTGCGACAAAGAGCCTAACATAGGCGAGATTCCTGGATGTAAGGATATCATCTGCACTGCTGGCGACAAGCCCACATTCTCCTTCTCGATTGAGAACGATTGGAAGCTATCATCGGATGCCACATGGTGTAAGTTTATAACCTACTCCGGCGAGCAACTTGAGATGTCGGGAGGTGCAGGCAGCCACACCATTACGCTAAAGATTACGGATGAGGGTATTAAGAATCAGCCCACGTTTGCCAATATCACAATTAAGGTTGGCGATAAGGAGGGCATTATAGCTAAGGTTGAGCGTGGTGCCGACAAGCTATACCTAAAACTTTATGACGTTACTGACACACCCAAAACGGCCATTAAGCTTGGATATATTGATTGGATACCCTTCCGTCTTGAGGGCAACTTCCGCTTTGCGGCTACCGAGATTCCAGAGTGGATCGAGATTGGACACAAGCAAGATAGTGGCACCATCGAGCCAAACAACTCTATCACAGGTGTTCCTGGCGAGCAAATCGAGGCATATGCACGCATTGTCAACGATGGTGAGCGTGAGCGATATGAGATTAAGGCTGATGATGGATATGTGATTAAGTTTGCGGATGAGAGTGGTAATAACACCTTTGAGTTCCCAATCATCTACGATGGTATGGGCAACGACAATCTATCATTCACAGGGCCTACAGAGCAATACTACGGCTGGGAGGTATCGCTCGATGGAACAAAATACCGCCAGACAAACAGCCAAAATGGTCAGATGTTCGAATACCCCAACTCATTGGAATTCAATATAGCAGCCCTAAATGATCAATACAAGGTCATACTCTTTGAGAAGAAGATTGAGCGTGGCATCCCTTCTTATGAGGTATACAAGGAGGAGGGATATAGTGAAAAAGAGTGGTGGGTTGATATCGTACGTGGCAAAAAGAGCGAGGACGAAGACCCAGGTACCCTCACAGTGAAGGTACAAGCTACAGAGACCACTCGACATGGAATACTTATGGTTATGCCAATGGGAACATACGGCCAGAAGCATAGCGACCTTTTGGGCAACATCTTCGAGATGGATGGCTCTTCGGGTGTTGAGCTGCTCACCATAAAGCAGGAGTACGTACCATTTATCCTCATGGAGTTCACGCAGCGTGACTTTAAGGAGCTGGAGGCCGGCGAGGGCATGTACATCTACCACTCGCTGACAACGCTTGAGATTCCTGCAACAAAGATTTCAGACGCTACACTTGCCGAAGACTACGGCACAGATCAGATTTACACCTGTCCATTTGTCAACCCAATCGAGGGTAAGCGTCCAGGTATCATCATCGACCCACGAATTACGAATTGGACAACCGAATACTACGAGGCTGGCAACGCATCGGCCGAGGTGTGGTATAATGGCGAGAAACTCAAGATGTCGGAGGATGAGTACTATATCGGCGAAAACAAGGATGAGGTGCTTGCCCTACACCTATGGGGGCCAACCGAGAATTTCACCGAGAATGTATACGTAGTATTCAAGTATGGCTCAGATACAAAGAAACTACTTGTTGTAACACCTCCTACCGAATAGCACACATCAACTATGACACACAATATTCTTAAATACACACTACTCTTCGTAGGGTTTGTGCTACTTGTCATAGGCTGCGAACGCCCCAGCGAGGAGCCTACGACGGAGTATGGCTATGTGCAGTTTCGCATAGTCAAGACTTCGCAAGCGGAGTCTACCACACGTGCTTCGGATGCATTAGAGTGGCTCTCGGATGCTCATAAGATTGAGCTTGTCATGCAGCACGACGGAGCTACAATATCTCAGGCTATGCCTCTGTCGAGCTACGATACTCAGAGTGCCGAGTGGGGACTATACACCGAGAAACTGAAGCTACTCACAGGAACATATAACATCATCGGCTACTACATCTACGACAATCTTGATAACAAGATATTGGTGGGCGACCGAGCAGGCGAGTTTACTGTAGTCAAGGGCGGACTCACGCAGAAGGATGTAGCGGTAAGTGTCACCCCACGAGGCAAGATTAGCTTTGAGCTACACAAGAGCCTTGCCACACGTAGCAACCAGGGTAACTACCCCTTTGAGAGCATCCGTTCGGTGGATATCAGCGTTAGGAACAAGTTCACAAAGTGGACAACAACCTTCAAGGCACTACCAACAACTCTACGTGAGGTGTATGTCGAGGGCGCGCTCGATGAGGAGCTATACGACCGCAACGGTCTAAGCTCATATATGGAGTGCGCTGGCGAGCATTGGCTTGAGGCAGGAGAGTATACCATCACGTCGTATACCACCTACTCAGATGCTAATGGCCGCAACCGCCTTGAGACAGCGGTAATCAGTGAGGCTGTGGAGTTTACCATCAGCGATAATGAGCTTAGCAAGGTGGATGTCACCATTGACCTGTCGCCTACGGCCGAGTATATCAAGGACTATGAGGCACTAAAGGAGATATGGCTTGCGTTGGATGGTCCTAACTGGACATTCCATGGCGAGGAGTATGCCGCACGCACCAATTGGGACTTTAACCGAGATATCGACATGTGGGGCGATCAGCCTGGCGTGACCCTCGGTGGCGATGGTCGTGTTGTAGGCCTCAACATCTCGGGCTTTGGAGCTAAGGGTGTTGTTCCCGATGCCATAGGCCAGCTTACTGAGCTACAGACCCTATATCTTGGCAACCACAACGAGCTTATCGGAGGCTATGACGGCTCTACATCGGCACGCATCGATGCTATGGACTACCACGTGAGGTTTGTTAAGCGTGATGGCCGTGAGATGCTAAGTCCTGAGCTTAAGGGTGTTATTAATGCTGGTGGCGAGCTACGCCCTATCCCTCAGTCAAAGCCTGTACGTCAGGATGTGGCCTTCGGCAACCTCACAAATGGCATTACGGGTATCTCACGAGCAATGATGCGACTTACCAAACTTGAGCAGTTCTTCATTGCCAACGCCCCAATCACGGATAAGTTCTTCGTGGATATCCAAGAGGATTCCAAGTTTTACGCCGAGAGCGATGAGTGGAGCTGGACAGAGTTTGTAAACCTCACCGACGTGGAGATTTACAACTGCTCGAAGCTTACTAAGCTACCTCTTGACCTACTATGTGGCGCACCAGAGATTCAGTCGCTCAACCTATCTATGAATCAGGGAATCTCGGGCGAACAACTATTAGCAGACTGGAAGGCAATCATCGATGGCGAGTCGGGTGCAGATATTCAGATTTTATACTTCAACAGCTGTAACCTTGAGGCTACTCCTGACCATAGCTACCTAAGCCGTATGACCAAGATAGGTCTCGTAGATCTATCGGGCAACAAACTCAGGGAGATTCACCCTTTCGGCAAGGATATATACCCTACCACGCTCTACTACGACAACAACCGTATCACACACATCGAGCCTGCCGAGGATGGGTATTTCTGTGGTCTTGGTCAGCTTGAGACCTTCTCATGCTCGAACAACCAGCTTACCGAGCTTCCTGACATCTTCAACTCCAGCTCGGTACACTCTATGATTACGGCAAACTTCTCGGGCAACAAAATCTCCGCACTTGCCAATGGCGACAAGTGGCGAGGCCTTAACTGCGAGACCCTCAACCTCGCAGACAACCACCTTACAGAGCTTCCCGAACGCCTCATAGGCAGTGGCTCACGCATTGAGACACTAATGCTCGGAAGCAATGGCATACGAGAGATAAAGGAGGGTGCGCTCACAGGCCCTTATAGCTACTATATCTCAACTTTAGACCTCAGCTACAACCGCCTT
>JAZNQJ010000209.1:0-11602 GCA_045590115.1 Alistipes sp.
CATTAGATCGTGACACTCCATGCCGGACACTCGAGAAGGTCGAAAAGGAGGAGCTTCGAGCTATTGCTGCACGTGTCGAGGCTTTGGGCATCGCTTGCTCGGTAGCATAAGTAATAAATAAACTAAAACAGATATACAAGATGGAATTTGAAGGTAAAGTATTAGAGATTCTTCCAGCAGTCAGCGGCCAGTCGGCACGTGGCACATGGGAGCGTCAGACAGTTGTTTTCGAGCAGTCTAACAAGCAGTATGGCAAGGAGATAGCTGTAACATTTATGAATAAGGCTCAGGAAGTAGCATCATTGCGTGTTGGCGAGATGTACATCGTGTCGTTCGATATCGAGAGCCGCAACTACCAGGGTCGCTGGTATACCGACGTGCGTGCATGGCGTGTTCAGCCACAGCAGCCACAGGCAGCTCCTGCAATGCAGGATATGCCACCATTTGCTGAGGAGCCACAGCCTACCTACTCAGCCGGCGCTGGCGTGGTAGATGACATGCCATTCTAACGGTTAATCGGCAGTAGATGCGGCCTTATGGTCGAAAATTATTTTTGATTAGAAGGTCGTAGATACAACGCTCGGCAAAAATGCCACCGATGGGTAGTACTTTGGAGTACGGCCCATTGGTGGCACTTATTTGTTAGCGGCAGTAGATGCGGCCTTATAATCGAAAATTACTTTTCGAGGGCCTGCGATATGTTAATTATAAAGTCGCCCATGCGCTCAATCTCCGATACAGTATCGAGGTAGTAGACGCTCGCCTGGTAGTTTGAACCATCGGTCTCAATCTTGTGAATCTCCTGCTCACGAATATTGTTACGAAGCTCGTTAATCTCAACCTCGCAGTCGGTAGCAAGGCGTAGACCAAGGTGGTCGAACTCCTCGGTACGAAGGTTATCGATCATCACGCCATAGGCCTTATCTACGGCTGTAAGCATTATATCAAGCTTTGCGCACTGCTCCTCACTAAAGTGCTGATTATGGCTGTTGCGACGTGATAGGATGCGGCTGACGCTCTCGCCAGAGTCACCAAGGCTCTCAAGCTCACCGATAATCTTGTACATGCGCTTAGTCTCGGTGCGTGTCGCCTCAGAGATACTTTCCTCCGGAAGTGAGTTGAGGAACTGGGCAATCTCGTACTCGATGCGGTCTGATATCTCTTCGTACTTAACGAGCTTCTGGCGTGCTGTCTCAAACTCCTTATCACTCTTTGCAGCGAGAGCCATACGGATATGATCTACAGTACGGCGAGAAATCTCGGCAAAGTGGATAACCTCATTACGTGCCTGACCTACAGCGACCTCAGCGGTAGAGAGTGGGCCAGCAGAGATATACTTGAGCTTCACATTATCCTCATCGCCCTCCTTCTTATCCTTGATTACAGCACACACAATCTTCACAATCACAGGCACAAACCATATGAGAATTATGGTATTGAAGAGATTAAAGAGCGTGTGGAGCATCGAGATACCGTAGAGTGTTGCCATACTTTGATCCTGAGTCATTGTCACAAGTGCTGAATGTTCAATATCCATAGGGTTAGGCAGACCCATCCACGTGATCGTAGTACCCACGAGCGACAAGAATGGTGTGAAGAGTGCCAATGCCCAGCAAACACCAAAGAGGTTGAAGAGCGTATGGGCAAGGGCTGCACGTCGTGCGTTAGCGTTGCCCACAGCTGCGGCGATGTTGGCAGTAATCGTAGTACCGATATTCTCACCAAGCACCATTGCCGCACCCATCTCGAATGGTATCCAGCCCATATTAACCATGATAAGTGTGAGTGCCATGGTTGCCGATGATGACTGAAGCACGAGTGTCAGAAGAGTACCAAACACCATGAAGATAAGCACCGAGCCAAAGCCATAGCTTGTCCAATTCTGGATGAAGGCAAGTACTTCGGGGGTCTCCCTAAGATCGGGCACCGACTCCTTCATGAGCGAAAGACCGAGGAACAGCAGCGAGAAGCCTACGATAAGCTCGCTTATATGACGGCGTTTGTCTCGCTTTGAGAGGCTGAGGATAAAGCCTACTGCCATGAGCGGCACCGCAAAGAGTGAAATATCGGCCTTAAAGCCCAACAACGAAACAAGCCATGCGGTAACCGTAGTACCAATGTTGGCACCCATGATTACACCCACAGCTTGCGAGAGTGTTAGCAAACCTGCATTTACGAAGCCTACGGTCATTACCGTAGTTGCCGATGACGACTGAATTACTGTTGTTATACCCAAGCCTGTCATCACACCCTTGAAGGGGTTAGAAGTCATCGCAGTGAGGAAGCCACGCATCTTGCTGCCTGCTGCCTTCTGCAAACCTGCGCTCATAAGGTTCATACCGTAGAGGAACATACCCAAAGCGCCAAGAAGTGTTAATACTTGTAACATAAATTTATTGGTTTAGTTATTAATTTTCACTTTTTCGACACAAAGATATAAGTGTAAAATAGCAGTTACAATAGCTTTACACATTTTTTACACGATTTTAACTCGGTTGCAACAATTACCCCACGATTGTAACATGTTTGTAATATTATAGCCTAAGTTTGTGTTTTCGGGATATTATATATATATTTGTGGTAGAAAAAGTTTCGGTTATGAGAAGATTACTACTAACAACGATTGCGACAATTGCTGTTTCGTTGAGTGTTTCGGCGCAGGGTATAAGCGCAGTCGAGGGTGCTGAGTGGAGAGATCACGAAGTGAGCCTATCGTATGGATATATCACACAGCAGTTTCTGTTCAACAACCTATTTCAGCTGATATCACTCGGTCAGGCCGATATCGAGCCATTACTGTTTGGCGCTGCGAGTGGCGAGTATCTCTACTATGTGAATAAGTTTATCGGCTTGGGTGGCACGCTTAGCTATGAGTATGGTCGTGAAGCGCCCAATCAAAAGGAGTTAAGGGCACGCTTCCACTACTGTACGGTGATGCCTACGGCTAAGTTCTATTGGTTTAACCGCCCATATGTGGGTATGTATACAAACATATCGGTGGGTGCTACGTTTGGCTTAGGAGTAAAGAACGGAGAGTTTGAGAGCCGTATACTTCCAGCCTTTCATCTTGGTGCTGTAGGTCTTGAGGCGGGAGGTCAGCTGCGAGGATTTCTCGAGGTAGGCTTTGGCGTTAAAGGATTTATTCAAGCGGGTATACGATATAAGTTCTAAGCTAAAGAGAAGGGAGTAAAAAGAGTACGCCTCACAGCATTGTGAGGCGTACTCTATTATATTATTATGGGGTTAATCTCTCGAGTTACCAAATATACGCAACAGGAACAAGAAGAGGTTGATAAAGTCGAGGTAGAGCGTGAGCGCACCGAGCAGTGCGAGCTTCTGACCACCCTCATCAGGCGAGCCATACTCTAAGAAGATATCCCTAATCTTGTTTGTGTCGTAAGCAATAAGGCCAACGAAGATTACCACACCAGCGTAGGTAATAATCCAATAGAGTGTCGATGAGGCTACAAAGATATTTACCACAGTGGCGATAAGTAGGCCTATAAGCAGCATATACAAGATGTTTCCGAGACGTGAAAGATCCATCTTAGTGACATATCCTATAAGGCTCATGGCAAAGAACGTACCCGCCGTAACGAAGAATGTTGTTGCTATGGTGCCGAGGTCAAAGACCAGGAATATCGTTGAGAAGGTAACACCCGTAAGCACCGAGTAGAGGATAAATAGAAGTGTTGCCGCCCCCATCGACATACGCATCACACGTGCCGAGAGCCATATCACAACGCCAAGCTGTGCGAAGAAAACAATCCACATCATCGATGGGTTGTTGAACAAGTAGGCAAGGAAGGCCTCCGACTGTGATAGGAAGTAGGCCGTAATGCCTGTGAGGGTTAGCGCAGCAGCCATCTGCATGTATAGGCTCTTGAATAGCGATGCTACCATCGAATGCGTCTGCGCCTGAGTTGTTGAATAGTGTGTCATAGTCTTTATTTAGTATTTGTTTATTAACGCATATTATCACATTATATTGTTATAGAGTTAGCCAAGTGACCAAATCTATCACCATGTAGCAAAACTCATGTGCAAAGATAGTACATTTTAGCGTAGTTACAAACCTGCATCGGCCTTTGGTTCAAACATCATACCCTCATCTATAGCTTGTCGTGGGGTTAGCAAGAGCAAGGATCTATGCTGAAGCATACTATCAGTGCGCTCTATAGGCTTAGCCACAGATGATGTCTTACGAATATTTGTGAGCCCACCTGCACGATAGCTCTTTACGCCCTCTGGCTTACGATGGCGGATGGTATTAGAACTCTTGTCCACATCGAATAGCTCCACAGAGACCATCTTGCACTGCATGTCGCCACAATTAGGCATTGCTACAGTGCATGTCATACGACCAGCCTCATCACGAGTAAGGATATATGGGATGGTGAAGCGTGGATTAACATAGTGGCGGTACGACATTACTGCATTATCAGCATCGCCATCGGTAAGTTGCATTGTGTATACCCACATTGGCTCAACGTCTTTTTTCCCTACAAGGAGCGTATCTACCTGTGGCTTTGAGGTAAGCGTAGAGTCAACACGAATAATCGTATCGGCATGCGAGCTTGTTCTAAAGTATGAGCCGTTGAAGGCCAAAGCATCATCGCCAAGTTCAAGAGCTATTACATCGGCCTCAGGATTATCCTTGCTTAGGCCATATATGCGGTAGTGACCCTCCTTGGTAATGGTAATCTCAAAGGTCTCAGGATCATCCACAAGCGAGATGTTACCATCAGCATCGAACACCAACTTCTGCGGTGTGGTGACACTATATGTGCCTACCCACGACTGCTGAGGGTGGTATCCTGTGCCGTAGTCTCCGCCTCCAGGCACCTCGGTAGCTTCATCGTTTGGCTCTTCGGGCGTAGGCTCCTCCCCAGACTCCTCTTCGGGTATTACTACCACAAACTCCTCGTCGGAGGTAAGTTTATCTTTATAGGCCACAAACACACTCTGCCCAATAGATTGTGGAGTGTAATATTGCGACATGAGAACCTCTCCATTGGCATAGATTGTTGCCTCGGTAGGCTTGCCATTAAGCAGCGAAGTAACCATCACCGAGTCGCCAAGAATGATAGTGTCTCTATCAGCCTTGACAGTCAACGTTTTGCGACCGCCACCCTTCTTGCGTGGATGATGAAATACCAGAGCTTTGTACGACTCGTAGAAGTCTTCTCTTACTGCCCAATATGTATGAAGTCCCTCCTCTGCAGAACTTAAGTAGTGTCTAAAACCGATTAGTTCATGTTCTTTATTATCCCGCCAATATTTATGGTAGAACTTACATTGTTGTGTAACATCTATACCATCCTGTTTTGCTGTAAGAATAACAGAGTCCGTATCTTTATACTTTATCCTATCATAGTATATACAGAGTTTCTCGTGGGCTTCAACCACAATCGCCTCCGACTTGTTATTATAGCCATGAGTAGCATAAAACCTATAGAAACCAGGCTTACGGATATAGTGGAATATGTTAACTGGGTTGCCCTCCGCATCGCAAATCTTCGATTTGTCGGTAACATCCTTGCCATTTTGTTTTACTCGGAATCGAATAGGGTGGCCATCAATCTCAATAAGATATATGCCACTCCTGAGGGTACGCATATCTCGTTTGCAGGTATCTATGGTAAGAACTATTGGATCAGGCTCAACAACGACTATAGAGTCATAGTCAGAGCGCACCTTATCATCGTTGGCATAGTAGCGATAGGTACCTGCTGAGGTATGGTAGAACATCCTGCCATCACGTGCCACGACCCTATCTCGCTTATCACGAAGCTCACTACCCTCGACAAACATCTCCAGACTATTAGGATTTGCGGTGTCAAAATGATAAGTCGAGTAGTGGAAAGCCTCGCCTATCTCTACTGTATCTTGCTTTATATGTAGTATCACAGGGTTGGTAAGTTCAACATTGCAATATGGGGTCTGCATGCCGTTATACTCAGCAGTGAAGTCATAAGAGGTGTTCCTATTCTTGAATATATTATTGCTCAAAGGGAGTAGCTGACCACGCATAATATATGATATCTGCGACTCTTTGGTAACATCCTCGCCATTGTTGATGACCTTAAAAGATGCTGAGTCGTTAGGCATGATACGCACCTTAGTATCTGAAAGTTGCAAGTAGCGGTCAGCCACAAGCGTAGAGTCGGTCTTAGTGCGAATAACCCTACGATGACGCTCCTTTTTAGCCTCATAACCCGAGACGTTGAGTTGCAACGAGGGGACAACACTCACAATCGCCATATTTGAGTTATAACCATCATCCTCAGCGATATAGCGATAAGTACCTATCTCTGTGGGAGTATCGCTAAACCAGGCTGATGCCCACTCCCCCTTCTCGTTGTAGCGACTTAGTGTCAAGAAGGCGTACTCATTGGGATCGCACACCACTCCACCATCGATATAGCTAATCTCGATAGGCTCACCAAGCGTATAGACACTCTTCGATGGCTTAATCAGCGAGTAGCGTCTAAGCATGATTGAAGGTAGTTCTTCATCTATCTGCCACTTCATAGCAGCATCGCTCATGATTTGATAGGGCAAGGATACCGATTCGACATCTTCCTCATCAGTTAAGCCAAGCTTCATCCCTTCGGCAAACTCCAGCATCGACATAAGTTCTTCCTCGATACGAGGTATATACTTGCTATACTGCTTATAATCATTCTTGATGTAGAGGTTACCAACCCAATACTTCTGCTTACACTCGGCAATGTTGTGAAACATTATCTTACGACTGCTTGCTGACCAATCAATGGTCATATTTACTGAGCAATCGTACTGTATCTCCAAGTCTTTGGTTTCCCCATTTTCCAACTTCAATTTATATTCGCCCGTCTGTACTACACTCGACGAGTAAATATAGAGTTTCATGTCTCGGGCAAAGTTAAAGTAAATCGACATTTCAGGAACATCATCACCCTCTACAAGTTCTTGCAGTGATAACACCCACGTGCCGTACAGTTGTTCATGTGGTGCAAGTTGTGGCGATGAACTCGAGGTCTGCGCATTTACTCCAAGTGCTACAAATACAAGGAGCATAAGTGTGATTAATCGTTTCATATTGATGGTTGTTTATCTACGGTGTAGTGTGATTATTCACCCCTAAAGATACAAATAATTTTTCAATAGACAATAAACCACATCGGGAAATTGGGAGTTATGACTATTAGGATAATACGAAACTATCGATAAATGGCAGAAGGCTTCGCTGCTAAAGTGGTGCTGATATAGTTCTGATACGAGAAATGGCGGAAAGGCATCGAGGCTTTATTGTCAAAAGTCGTGAGATGTGGTGCGAAATGAAAGCTCTTCGGATGGAACCCGTAGGACTTTATTGTCAGAGTGGTGCTGATATAGTGCTGATAGGAGAAATGGTGGAAAGGCATCGAGGCTTTATTGTCAAAAGTCGTGAGATGTGGTGCGAAATGAAAGCTCCTCGGATGGGACCCGTAGGACTTTATTGTCACAGTGGTGCTTATGTGGCGCTGGTACGAGAAATGGCGGATGGGACATACTAAGCGTATTTCCCATTCGCCATTTTGACTGAAGCGTCGCAGAAGCGCCGCTATCACAATAAAGTAGCCCCTCCGGGACTCGAACGGCTTTAGCCGTAGAGCCGATACCTTATAAAAAAAAAGCGCAGGGCGCAAGCCCGAGCAATAAACCTCTATCATATCGGCTCAACCCGCATATAGTGAGTAGTGCCGAAGAGTTGTTGGCAAGAGTAGTAATCACCACCGCTATGGCGGCGGGAGGTGGTGGGTGTGAATGGAGCTTGCTCCAAATTCACACTTACCGCATCACGAGGACTACGCAAGTAGTCAGTGATTACTACGCTAAACAAAAAAGGATAAGCCTAAGCCTATCCTAAAAACAGTAGCCCCTCCGGGACTCGAACCCGGATTTAAGGTTTAGGAAACCTTCGTTCTATCCCTTGAACTAAAGAGCCAGAAGGCAGTCAATACATCACTACCGAAATACAAAGATACGATTTTTTTTTGAATTTTCACAACTGAAGCGTCATTAATTAACATTTAGGACAAAATAATTGTCCATTCGGTATTATTGCACTATGGGCATTGGAAAAATCACACAAATAAAATATGGCAATAAATCAATAGCAAAATATTATAGCACAATATATTACGCCCAAACAATCAAAAGCAACGCATGGGCATGTAGTAGAAAATCAGTTGAAACGATGTTGTATCTCAAGAAAAAAGCGTTATCTTTGTAGCCGAAATGTGAATATTAAACAAACCAAATATATTATGTTGGAGAGCAATTTAATAAAGATTTACGAGCAGAGCTTCCGCAACAACCGTGAGATGTCGGCTATTACCGATTACTTCAAGGGCGAGAACTTCTCGTACTACGAGCTTGCCAAGGAGGTTGCTAAGCTCCACCTCATGTTCAAGGAGATGGACATAAAGGCTGGCGATAAGATTGCGCTTATCGGCCGCAACAACACCCGTTGGTGTATCAGCTATATCGCCACAATAACCTATGGCGCAATCATCGTTCCTATCCTTCAGGACTTCAACCCCACCGATGTAATCAACATCATCAACCACTCGGAGAGCCGTCTATTGTTCCTTGGCGACAACTTCTGGGATGATATCGAGGGTGACCAGATACCTCAGATTGAGGCTGCCATCTCGCTTACCGACTTCCACGTAATCTACGAGCGTGAGGGCAACAAGTGTACCGAGTACATGAAGAATATGACTACTCACTATCGTGAGGCATATCCTCGTGGTTTCACTTGCGATGATATCGTATACCCTGAGGTACCTAACGACGCAGTATGCTTGCTCAACTACACATCGGGTACTACAGGCTCATCTAAGGGCGTTATGCTTACGGTGAACAACCTTACAGGTAACGTGACCTTTGCAATGGATATGGTAAACCCAAAGACCGGCGAACACTTCTTCCGTAAGGGTGGCCGCACACTATCATTCCTGCCTTTGGCACACGCCTACGGTTGCACCTTCGACTTCCTATCGCCATTGGCTTGTGGTGGTCACATCACTCTGTTGGGTCGTATCCCATCGCCAAAGATTCTCGTCGAGGCTATGAAGGTTACACGTCCTAACGTGGTATGCTCAGTACCTCTTATCCTTGAGAAGGTATACCGCAAGAGCATCCTCCCAATGCTTGAGAAGGCTCCTATGAGCATCGCAATGCGTATTCCACTTATCAACACAGCTATCTACTCGACCATCCTCTCACGCCTTATGGAGCAGTTTGGTGGTTGCATCGAGATATTTATCGTTGGTGGCGCAGCGCTCAACCAGGAGACTGAGAGCTTCTTGCAGAAGATTAAGTTCCCAATCACCGTAGGCTACGGCATGACCGAGTGCGCACCACTCATCAGCTTTGAGGTGCCTACAGCCTTCAAGCCAGGCTCATGTGGTCGTGTGCTTCCTAAGTTACTTGAGGCTCGCATTGAGTCTACTGACCCACACAACATCCCTGGCGAGTTGCTCATTCGTGGCGAGCATGTCATGAAGGGCTACTTCAAGAATGAGGCAGCCACAGATGCTGTGCTTGAGGATGGATGGCTCCACACAGGCGATATGTGTACTATAGATGAGGATGGCACACTCTACATTCGTGGTCGTTGCAAGAATATGATTCTCTCTGGCTCAGGTCAGAACATCTATCCTGAGGAGATTGAGGAGCGTCTGAACAACCTATATATGGTCGCTGAGTCACTCGTTATCGAGAATAATGGTCGCCTAACAGCGTTGGTAGTTCCCGACTATGAGTTGGCAAATGCTGAGGGTATCGACATGGAGCGTCTTCCCGAGATTATGGAGGAGAACCTCAAGCAGCTCAATACGATGGTTGCATCGTACGAGAAGGTCTCTAACATCGTTATCCACCGCGAGGAGTTTGTTAAGACCCCTAAGCGTTCTATCAAGCGCTACTTGTATACCGCTGAGCGTCTTAACCTCAACTAAACAACGAGGCAATATAATAGCTAAGGCCTGCGCCATTATAGGTGCAGGCCTTTTTCGTACTTTCCTTTGGGGATACAATGAGGTACTATGTGTTGAGTTGGGTTGAAATGAGTCAATATGAATGTGAGATAGCTGTTATACCTCACAGATATAGAGACTCATCCTACCATATAGCACCCACAAAATCGCACAAAAAAAAGGCTGCCCAACGGGCAGCCTAAGTATTGCTGAGAGTGGATTACCACACAATCTCAACCTCTACGTCGTTGGTTGGGTCCCAAGCAAATGGCTCGTGGAAGTTACCATCCTCACCTACCCATGTAACGTAGATAAGATGCTCATCCTTAGTACCATAGAAGAATGAGTTATATACACCAGGGAGATTGTCCTCTCTATATTCTACCAACTCATCAAACTCGATACGGCCATCACCATTAAGGTCCTCCATCTCTGACCAAGTGCGTGAATATCCATCCTCAGAGTACTCGCACTTGTGGCCACAGTCACGCTTGCCAGTATCGCAACCAGCTACGATATAAGCGATAAGCTTCTCAGGCGTGTTAACATTTGTGCCATAGTAGTCGCTCACGAGATTATCAGGATGATCAACCATTGAGTAAGCTACATAACCCTTCTGTGGCTTGGTGTACCATGAGAAGTTGAAGAACTCAACCTCCGAAGTTGCGCCCATGATAATCTCTGGCTTACCCTCAGCCCAATTCTCGTCAGAACGCTTAACCATATTACCGATGTTGGCGATAGGCTCGAAGTAGCAAGTTGCAGGCTTTGAGGTAATACCCTCAGCATCAACAGCTACACATACAAGGACATACTCAGTCTCAGTGTTTAGGCCCTTTATAAAGATGTTGCCGTCAACAAGTGCATTCTCAGCCTCAGCTGTGTCGTAGACATCCGAAGCGTTAGGATTCTGGATAATATACTCGCCAGCCTTCTTTGCTGTGCCGCCATAAACCTGCTTCCACTTGTTATCATCCAATGAGCAGTAGATATAGCGATAACTTACTGCGCCCTCGCACGATGGAGTGATAAGTGTGTTGTCTACCTTATAGTCTACAAGAGTAAGTGTTACCTCAAGATCGTTGTAAACGAAGTCCTTAGTTGTGTACTCCTGCTTGAAAGGCTTACCAATCTTACCCTCGGCATCAACAGCCACAGCAAACAATGTTACCTTCTCGCCAGGCTCCTGACCCTGATACTTTGCCAATACAGCATCCTCTGTTAAGCTCTCAACACCCTCAGTGAGGAGCATCTCGATAATATAGCTATCATCAGGATATGCAGTAGCCATATACGAAGGCATTGCGTTGTAGAACAATGCTATATGCTCACCATTAGAGCTAAGCTCAACGTCGATAGACTTGTAGTCGATTACAGGATCACCAGCAACAACCTCGATATCACCACCCTGAGTAAAATCCTGAGTAGTGAATGACCAGCTAAATACGTTCTCCTCAAGGATTACACGAGAGTCATTCTTTGCGATATACCACATAGTATACTCCGTGCCCTGATCAAGCTTCTGCGATGTACGACCCAAAAGCTCAAGGATAGAGCCAGAGAAGTTAACATCCTCACGTGTTGCGCTAAGG
>JAZNQJ010000210.1:0-1821 GCA_045590115.1 Alistipes sp.
TACAGCCCATCGCTATTAAATTCGCCGAGCGTTGTATCTAATGCCTTCTGACGTCAAAATATGCTCGCCCTCAAAATGCTCATTTACGCCGAGTAAACTCCGCTTTTTCAGGCTTCGCAGGCCTAAAACTACATCTTTTTATTCAACCTCATAACAAAAGAAGTGGGGATGACAAATTTACTTTTTAGTCATCCCCTCTTTTTGTGAATCTTTTCGTATCCTGAGTATAAGAAGTGGGGAGTAATATGCTATCTTTGTAGCTGTGATTTTTAAGTATTGAGCCTATGTCTGAGATGAAACCAAACCCTATAAGTGTCGGTGAGTCGCTGGAGCTTGATATGCTCGGCGAGGTACGTGCGGGATTCCCATCGCCTGCCGATGAGGAGCCTACCGAGAAGCTTGACCTTGTGCGACTGCTTGTGCGCCACCCAGCATCGACATTCTTCTTCCGTATCGGTGGCACATCGATGGTCAATGCCGAGATGGATGAGGGCGATATCATTATTGTGGATCGTAGCGTGGAGCCTTATAACGGCTGCTCGGCGGTCTGTTTCATCGATGGCGAGTTTACTGTTAAGCGCATACAGCGTCACGCCGACCATATAGACCTTATCGCCGCAAACCCTAAGTTTGAGACCATACGCATCACCTCGGATAACGACTTTACGATTTGGGGTGTTGTCACCTATGTCATCAAACGTGTATAATAGCCTGTAGCAGATGTTTGCCCTTGCCGATTGCAACAACTTCTTTGTCTCGTGTGAGCGAGTCTTCCGCCCTGAGCTTGAGGGACGGCCTATTGTTGTGCTGTCACGTAACGATGGCTGTGCTATTGCACGTAGCAACGAGGCTAAGGCTCTGGGCATAAAGATGGGCGAGCCGCTATTCCGCATTCGTGACCTGGTGCGTCGCCATAACATCACAATCTTCTCAAGCAATATGACCCTCTATGCCGACTTCTCACGACGTGTGCGTAGTGTGTTGCGTGAGAGCGCTCCGCAAATCGAGGTATACTCCATCGATGAGGCCTTCTTGGACCTGCGCGGTGTAGAGTGTGAGGACTTTGATGGCTTTGCTAAGAGCCTGTCGAAGCGCTGTCGCCGCCTTACGGGCATACCACTTTCGGTGGGTGTTGCACCTACAAAGACCCTCGCAAAGATTGCTGCCGAACTGTGTAAACACTATCCTAAGCTGCGTGGTGGCTGCTACATGCACCGAGAGGAGGATATCGAGAAGGTGCTGCGTAAGACCCCTATCGAGGATGTGTGGGGCATAGGTCGCCGTAGTGCGCCTAAGCTGAGACTTTTGGGGGTAAACACTGCGTGGGACTTCCGCATGCTGAGCGAGGAGTCGGTGCGTCGACGTATGGGCATTACGGGTGTGCGCACATGGCGAGAGCTTCATGGAATACCCTCTATAGGCTTTGAGCATCAGCCACGTAGCAAGCAGTCTATATGCAACTCTCGAAGCTTCTCAACCGAGATATACGACCGCAAGGAGCTTATGGAGCAGACTGCAAAGTTTGCCGCCATGACAGCCGAGAAACTGCGTGCCGATGGTAGCCTATGCTCCCAGCTTACGGTCTTTGCGGCCACAAATCGCTTTCGTGAGGATGAGCCACAACAGTATGGCAATATCGTTGTCCACTTTGCTGAGCCTACCGATAGCACTCTGCATATCGTTCGTTCGGTGCGTGAGGCTGTCGATGAGCTGTTTGTGGCGGGCTGTGGATATAAGCGTGCCGGAGTCATCGCCTCAGGCATCGTTGAGCGTGCTACATCGCCACACTCTATGTTCAACGCCGAGACACAGTCCCAGCAC
>JAZNQJ010000211.1:0-3551 GCA_045590115.1 Alistipes sp.
GAGGTACGTAGCCGCTTGGCGGTATTTCAGATTATCGAGAGGGGCAATATAGGCGAGATCTTCAGCTACATAAAGCAGAATGGCTACAACCCTAACTACACACGCCTACAGCGAGCAATAGCCCAAAAGCATGGCTACATAATCCTCTCGAACGACATCACACGTCTGTCGCTCATACGCTTCCGCACACGTGAGGGCAAGATAGGTTATCTCAACCATGATGGCGTAGTGGTGGTAGCACCACAATATGAGCTTGCCACATACAATGGCGCAGCACACTCGGGCAACAACGCTACGGAGGAGTTTGAGTGTTTGGAGAGTCGTGGCATTGCCATAGTCATCCGAGGGGGCAAGTATGGCGTGATAAACAGCACAGGAGCGCTTATTATCCCCACAGAGTATCAGAGCATCACCCTGCAGGATAGTCAGATAATATGTGTTACGGGTAGCAAGCGTGATGACACCGAGTGGCATAACACCACCTATCTGTGCAACATCTATGACTACAAAGGCGGGTTGGTAGCTGAGGGTCGTGAGATAACTATTGGCACCGACACTTCGCAGTATCACAATTGGGACACATCGTGGTTTACGGCCAACGTGACACTCAAGGATACGCACGACAGCGAGTGGAAGAAGAACATCTTCGTTGATGGCAAGCTCATAGGCACAGCCATTGGTGGCTTCCACAACCTCACGAACGACTATCGCTGGTTTAAGAGCGAGAACGATGAGCGCATGCATGTGCTATCACGCCGTTGTGAGCTTACGACGCTAAACTTCCAATCTTACGACATAGAGATCATCTACGGCAACATAATCATGGCCGAGTCGATATCTACGGGCAACCGCTGCGTGGTAGACCTCGACAAACGATCGATAGTATCTAAGGATAAGTTCCGAGACATGTACCCCATAAGCGATGGGGTGATTGCGGTGCAGTATATCGACAACACCTTTGGATATGTTGACCGCAGCCTCAACCCTGTGATTAACGAGCGATACAACCGTGCCTTCAGCTTCACCTGTGGCACAGCCGCTGTGAACAAGGGCGGTGTGGGATATCTCATCGACAAGCAGGGCAAGCAGATAAGCGCCACGTATGATGACATTGCGCCATTGGCTGGCCACGCAGGACTCTACAAGGTGATGAAGGCGGGCAAGTGTGGCATCATCGATGCTAATGATGACATTGTCATTGAGATTAAGTATACCCCTAAGCGTAGCACCCACTACACTGCCGACAGGCTATCGCCCGTACAGAGCATAGGTGGCGAGATAGAGTGGGATGGAGGTATTAAGACATTGATATTTAACAAATAAACCGACATAACAATGAGAAGATTTTTAACAATGGTGGCACTGCTTCTTGCTGCGGAGTGCGTGGTAGCACAAAACCCCAAGGCAGTACTGAAGAGCATCGAGGAGGGCGATAAGGTCAAGAGTCAGGAGAAGTTTGAGAAGATTACGGACAAGGTTCGTGAGAAGAGCCCTGCGATGTGCCATCTTGCCGAGGCGGCACTACTTGCTATGCCCTCGCAGAGAGGAGATGATAAGGTACGTGGCTACCAGATATTAGTCGACAACCTTAGTCAGATACGCTCATCAGAGGATGCTGGGAAGACATTCAAGGGCTTAGAACTTAGCCTTGAGGGTGTTATCAGCAACATCGAGCAGGAGTCGTTAAAGCATATCTATACGGTGGACAACGAGCGTAGCTACCTACACTATCTCGATATTGCACGCAAGGGTAACCACCCCAACATTGCCGGTATTGAGAAGCGTTTGGAGCTTCGCCGCAAGCAGGATGCTGTGGAGAGTAGCTCCGTAGAGCTATGTAGCCGTTTCCTTGAGCTATACCCCGAGTCGGAGTATCGTACAGAGGTAATCAGCCACCGTACCAACCTACTCTACAACGAGGCTATGAAGAGCAGCAACGAGGCTACCTTGGAGCAGTTTATTGCCGATTATCCAAGCTATGGCGAGGTGGACAAGGTGAAGGCACGACTAATGTCGATGCGCTACAAGCGTATATTCGCTGGCGACAACATTGACGATATGAAATGGTTTGTGGAGCAGTATCCAAACCATAAAAAGATGGCAGAGATTAAGCAGCACATGGCCGACTTGGAGTTCCCAACAATGGAGCATAGCTGCGAAGCGCTGGAGGCATTCATAGCCTACTACCCTAACGTAACACAGATGGCCGAAGCAGGCAAGCTGCTAAAGGTGGCTAAGGCCTCGGAGCAAGGTAGCGTAAAGGATTTTGTAGAGTACTTGCGTGAGTATGGCTACGATGGCAACTACTCAGAGATGGTTAGTGGCCTATATGCTGTCACCAAGCGCTATATCATCACACCAGATATTACGAATGTCAAGCTACTACACTTTGCCAACGAGGAGGGTTTGGCAGGATATATGGACTTTGAGGGCAACGTTGTTATTGAGCCAAAGTATAGCGCCGAGCGTGTAAGCTTCGGTGAGGGCCTATACGACAACTTCATGCTCTCGGAGTTTACCACCTATCGTGAATTGGCAATTACCAAGCTCAACGACAAGTGGGGAGCAATAAACGCAGCTGGCGAGGTGGTGATACCATTCAAGTATGGCCTTATTGCGATGAACGTAAATAAGATACACGCCATAGCAAATCCCAACAAGGAGGTCTACGATGAGGATGGTGGCGATGCTGTGGGCTACTACTGCGACATATACCACCTGGATGGCACACTCTACAAGAGCAACAAGCTAACATACTTCTACCTTGGTTTCCAGCCAGCATGCCGTAGCTTTATTAACGACAATGGCATAAACTGCGGCGAGTTCCTCACACGCAACTATGGTCTTTCGTACGACGAAAATGGCAATAGCGTCCTTGTCGATCGCAAGGGTCAGACAAGCCGAATAATGTGGTGGAGCGATGAGGGTGTTACGGACAATATCATCGTTACGGAGATGCCTGAGCGTTGCTTCTATGACCTTGCTAAAGATGAGATTATTAAGGCGTGTCCCTACGAGAGGGTCTACCCTATGAGCTGTGGTCTTGCGATGGTATATGACGGCAACAAGTATGGATTTATAGATGAGAACTTAGAGCTTGTACTACCATGTAAGTATGATGCCAATCCTAATATGACAACACGCTTCAACTGCGGTGTCATGCTCCTCAACGATGGCAAGATGATAAACACCAAGGGCGAGTACGTATCGCTTGGCGAGGGTCAGATAAGTGATCTCCACGAGTGTGGCCAGCTAAGATACAACCTACCGGGTGTGTTCATGCTCATAAATGGCGAGGAGGTAAGCATCGTAGATACCTCGGGCAAGGTACTTGGCAAGGCTCCAAGCATCGACTATAGCTACGAGGCCAACTATCTTGTTGACTATAATGGCAACCGCATCATTTTCAAGCCTGAGCAGAGAGCAGAGGCTGCAGAGGTTGTTACAGAGACTGAGAGTACCGAGAGTACCGAGAGTACCGAGAGTGCCGAGAGTGCCGAGTAAAATGGTATAAATTAGAGTATTGGGTAGTTTAAGATGAGACGTATATT
>JAZNQJ010000212.1:0-7388 GCA_045590115.1 Alistipes sp.
ACAAGCTGCTTAAGACGTGACAACGAACGGAATGGGTCTACGATAACCTTACCGGTGTCGGTATCGTTACGTAGGAACAACTGACCCTCAGTGATATAACCGGTGTTATCAGGAATAGCGTGAGTAATATCGCCACCCGAAAGTGTTGTTACGGCGATGATGGTGATTGAACCACCGTTAGGCAACTGTACGGCCTTCTCGTAGATCTTAGCAAGGTCTGAGTAGAGTGAGCCAGGCATAGAGTCCTTAGAAGGAATCTGGTCCATACGGTTAGACACGATAGCCAAAGCGTCGGCATAAAGGGTCATATCCGTAAGAAGCACAAGCACCTTCTCGCCCTTGTCTACTGCGAAGTACTCAGCAGCAGTAAGTGCCATATCAGGCACGAGCAATCGCTCTACAGGAGGGTTATCCGTAGTGTTCACGAACGATACGATACGGTCCAAAGCACCTGCATTCTCGAATACCTGCTTGAAGTATAGGAAGTCATCGTTGGTCAGACCCATACCACCCAAGATAATCTTGTCTGCCTTAGCACGCAATGCTACGTTAGCCATAACAGCGTTATAAGGCTGGTCAGGATCGGCAAAGAACGGAATCTTCTGACCTGATACGATGGTGTTGTTAAGGTCGATACCTGCGATACCTGTTGCGATAAGCTCTGAAGGTTGCAAACGACGGAATGGGTTCACTGTAGGGCCACCAATCTCACGTGCCTCGCCCTCAATCTGCTCACCACCCTCAAGTGGCTCGCCATAGGCGTTGAAGAAGCGACCTGCCAAAGCATCCGACACACGGAGTACAGGAGGCTCGCCATGGAATACCACCTCAGAGTCTGTTGCAAGACCCTCAGTACCGGCAAACACCTGAAGTGTCACCTTGTCGCCCATAATCTTTACCACCTGAGCCAAGCGACCACCTACGGTAGCAAGCTCATCGTTACCTACGCCTGTTGCACGAAGCGTGATGGTAGCCTTGGTGATATTATCAATCTTTGTATATACTTTCTGAAATGCTCTTGTTGTCATAACTTGTCCTCCTTATTTTGCAAGTTTGTCATTTACCGCAGCCTCAATCTTTGACTTGAAGCCATAGAACTGCTCAGACTGCCACTGTGAGTAGTTCATCTGACGGAACAGATAGATAAGCTCCTTGAAGAACTTTGAGCAATCCTCGAAGTCAGCCAAAGCATATGACTTACGGCAGATATCCAATACCATATTATACATAAGCTTCTGGCGCTCGATAGGACAGTTAGCATCGATATCATCGAAAGCATCCTGCTGCAAGATTACTGAGTCAAGCAACTCGCTCTTCCAGAAACGCTCGTGGTACTCTACAGGCACACCATCATCACCAAGGATGTTAATCTGGTCGTTAGCCTCCTTACCACGCTGAACGATGGTCTTACCCTCGTATACGGCATCAACCCAATTATGCTCGATATGCTCATCGAGGTACTCACGAATCTCAGGATACTCCAGATACTTAGAGTATGAGTCGAGTGGGTCGATAGCTGGGTAACGCTTAGAGTCGGCACGGCTCTGCGAGAGTGCATAGAAGCAACGTGCAGCCTTCTTTGTAGATTCGGTAACAGGCTCCTTGAGGTTACCACCCGCAGGTGATACAGTACCGAGGAATGTTACAGAACCTGTAGCACCATTGTTGAGCTTTACAAGACCGGCACGAGAGTAGAAGTTAGAGATAACTGCCGAGAGGTCCATAGGGAACGCATCCTGACCAGGAAGCTCCTCCAAGCGGTTAGACATCTCACGGAGTGCCTGAGCCCAACGTGAAGTAGAGTCAGCCATTACCAACACCTTCAAGCCCATCGAACGATAGTACTCACCGATGGTCATACCTGTATATACAGATGCCTCACGAGCAGCCACAGGCATGTTAGATGTGTTACAGATGATGATTGTACGCTCCATAAGCTTGTGACCTGTACGAGGGTCAACCAACTCTGGGAACTCAGCGAAGATCTCCACAACCTCGTTAGCACGCTCACCGCAAGCTACGATGATGATAACATCGGCATCTCCCTGCTTAGAGATAGCGTGCTGAGGCACAGACTTACCAGCACCGAATGGACCAGGGATAAAGCCTGTACCACCCTCTGCCAATGGATTGAACGTATCGATAGCACGAACACCTGTCTCCATTACACGTGATGGACGTGGCTTCTCGGTAAAGCAACGGATAGCCTGCTTTACGGGCCACTTCTGCACCATGGTGATGTTATACTCGTTGTTATCAGAGTCTACAACAACTGCGATGGTATCAGTTACCTTATAAGTACCTGCAGCTACAACACTCTTTACGGTGTAGTTGCCCTGCATTACGAAAGGAACCATAATCTTGTGCATCACCCACTGCTCCTTAACCTCACCGAGCCAAGCACCAGCAGTCACCTTATCGCCAGCCTTTGCCAATGGCTTAAACTCCCATGTAGCATCAAAGTCGATAGGGTCAGTAATCGAACCACGGTTGATGAACAGACCATCCATCTTCTCGAGGTCGTTCTGAAGACCGTCGTAGTTACGTGACAAAAGACCTGGAGCAAGCGTAGCCTCGAGCATATGACCCTCGAACTCTACCTTATCGCCAATCTTCAAACCACGCGTACTGTCGTAAACCTGTACATAGGCATCGTCGCCTATGACCTTGATGACCTCAGCCATCATGCGGACATCACCGCAATATACGTGGCATATCTCGTTCTGTGACACAGCACCATCGACCTTAGCGATAACGATGTTCGAGATAATACCGTTTACACGTCCTAATGTTTTCATTCGTTTATAGTAGTTTATTTGTTTTTCACAAGATCCTTAGCGTCAAGGTCGCTCATCAAGCGCTCGAGCATCTCACGACCCACCTCTGGAGAGAGGAGCATCCAGCGTGCTACGATATTTACCCTAACAAGATATGAGAGTATGAAGTTGATGTTGAAGAAGTCGAATACGGCAATCTCCCAAGCGTGGTTCTCACGCACCTTGTCAATCTTGCGCTCCTTCTCGACAATATTCTTCTCATCGCTCACAGCAGCAATCACAGCATCGATATACTGAAGCTCGCCACGAAGGCCAAAGTCAGAGGCTGACGAGTGCTTGAGCTGCTCAACAACATCGCCACCACCAACAACCACATCGGCAACCGAACGGCCAGCCTCACGTGCTGCCAATGCTGCAGCGATATTACGTAGGTTACGGTCAAACTCGCCCCATGCAATTAGGAACGAACACTTAGACTCGGCAAGGTCACGATAGTATGCATCGAAGAGTGCATGCTCAAAGCTATCGTTGATGACCATCTCGTCGTCCTGCTCCTCGTCCTCCTTCTCATTGAAGTACTTAACAACCTTAGCCACGTTCTTAGGCAGAGAGTCGTAGTTGCGATTGGCAAATAGCTCCTCAATCTCCTCGTGCGTAAGGTTTCCGAGTGCATTGTGTCGCTCACGCTTAGCGTTGTAGGCGATAATATTTTCGCAATCGTAGTAGGCGTAGAGCAGTCTCACAGCCGCACGATCGCTCTTCGATAGCTCAGCGAGAATCTCATCAACGATCTCACGAACATCGAAGCCCTTGGTATCCGACTCAAGCGTCCATTCACGAAGGCCGGCAACCAAATAGTAATACTCCGTAGAGAACATGGCTTACTTATAAAGCATGTTAGCAACCTTCTCACGCAAGTACTCCTGGAGCAGTGCGTCAAAGCTCTCATCGGTAAACGAGATATAGTAACCACCATTCTTCTCGCCAACCTTAAAGCCGCTCTTAACCTCCTTAGAGTAACCAACCTCTACACCAGCCTTAAGAAGCTCCTCTGCGCTCTTCTGCATTGCAGCGTCAAGCTCAGCACGCTTAGCCTCAGGGAGCAAAGCCTTGAGTGATACCTCAGATGCAGAGTTCCAGCCACGAGCAACCTCCAAAAGCATATCCTTAATGAATGTTGCATCGATAGCGGCAGCCTTAACTGCAGCACCTGTTGACTTGAGGATGATAGCCTCCGTAATCTCGCTCTTGATCTTAGACAATGCCTGACGGCCAGCCAAGGTAATCTCGGTCATTGCGTTCTTGGCAATATCATCGGCACGTAGCTGTGCAGCCTTAGCAATAGCCTCAGCTTTTGCCTCAGCATCAGCGACAATCTTTGCAGCCTCAGCCTTAGCCTCGGCAACAAGACGCTCAGCCTCCGAACGACCCTTCTCCAAGCCATCGTTGTAGAGCTTTTGTGTTAGCTCCTGAAGTTTGTTGTTCTCCATAGTTGAAAAAAAGTTTTAAGTTTTTTTATCGTATATATTTTTAATTTCTGTTCGCTTTTTTGTTGTCGTTACCGACCAAAATCATCGACTAAAGTCGAGGGTTGAATTCCTAAACATTCCACTTGCCAAACAGCACAATGATACCTATTTATAAAAATTCCCACAAATTTAGATTTTATTTTTGAATTACCAAACTTATTTGGAACAAAATATCCCATTTTTATTCATTATGCAGTCTAAGGTATCGGGACTATTGTCAATATCGAAATTAATTTCTATCTTTGCTGAACCATGAAACAGCTAACTAATTCCGAGAAAATTGTTGTGACACTCGATGCGGGTGGCACCAACTTTGTATTTGGAGCAATGTGCGACGGCAAGCCTATTGGCCAGAGCCTCACACTACCCTCCTCAGCACACGACTTAGACCTATGCCTTAGCACCCTTATTCGAGGCTTTGAGCAGGTTATCGAATCACTCCCCGAGCGTCCCGTAGCCATAAGCTTTGCCTTCCCTGGCCCTGCTGACTACCGTAATGGCGTAATCGGTGGTTACCTTCCCAACTTCCCATCGTTCCGCGATGGCGTAGCTCTTGGCCCTATGCTTGAGCATAAGTTTGGCATCCCTGTATTCATCAACAACGACGCAGACCTCTTTGCCTATGGCGAGGCTATGGGTGGCGCACTGCCACGCATCAACCGCCGACTTGAGGAGTGTGGCTCAGAGAAACGCTACCGCAACATGCTCGGCTATACATTCGGCACAGGCTTCGGTTTTGGCTTTGTGATGGATGGCAAGCTAAATCTCGGCGACAACTCTTGCGTTGAGATATTCTGCCTTAAGCATTGCCTGCACCCAGAGTATATCGTTGAGGATGGCGTAGCAATTCGTGCTGTAAAGCGAGTATATCGTGAGCTTACGGGCGATGGCAGAGAGCTTGAGCCAAAGGATATATTTGATATTGCCGAGGGCAAGCTTGAGGGCGATATTGAGGCCGCTAAGAGAGCCTTTGCAACACTTGGCGAGGTAGCGGGTGACGCTATGGCAACAGCCGTAACACTCATGGATGGAATCATCGTTATTGGCGGTGGCTTGGCTGCGGCATCAAAGTACTTTATGCCGGCACTTCTTACCCAGATGCGCTCACGTATCCGCACCATGTCGGGCGATGAGCTTAACAGAGTGCAGATGAACGTATATAACCTCGACGATGAGGCTGAGTTCGAGAAGTTTGCAAGCGGCAGCTCAACCAAAATCAAGGTATACGGAACAGACCAGGAGGTTGTCTACGACCCAGAGAAACGTGTAGGCATTACAATCTCAGACATCGGCGCAAGCAACGCCGTATCGTTAGGCGCATACCTCTATGCAATAGACAACATCTAAGCGCTAAGCGTAAGCACAAATAAACAACAAACCCGAGTAGCCAAATCTACGACATTACACGTAGTAGCTACTCGGGGTTTTATTTAACCATATTGCTCTCTTCGGGCATCTACCCTTACCACTCCAGGAGTTGCGCTATCTTGTTTGTAACAGAGCTAAGGAGTCTATGATTGCCGACTCTTGAGTAGGAGGTAATACCAAGAGAATCGGAGGCAAACATCTCATCAATATCTTCGAGCAACGACTCAGGAATAGTGCGAATAAGCAAGCTGCCTCCAAGACGTTGAATAGCTCTCTCTATAACCATAAACTCTACGGTATCATACCTCTTAGGAGTAAACCAACACTCTCTATAGTAGATGAATATTGGTTGCCATGGGCGGCTGAGTAACACCTCCTCTTCCGATATCCATACTGCTCTGTGCGCTCCGAGCTGTCGAACGGCAACATCGGCCTCGGCATCAATCTCAACACTCGACTTTGTTTGCGCATCGAATCGAGGCTCAGGCATTATCAATGGCATACCAAACTCTCGCTTGGCACGCAGATAACGGCCACAGCCAAAGGTAGGCTCTTCGACCTCAAACGAGAGTCGTGCATCGGCATCAAGTCTCATCACCACAGGCACACTAAGTGTCTCTGCCACACGTGAAAGCTCCACAAGCCTTCCTATAATACGCTGAGCATCGCTGGCACTACACACAGTAGCAAAACCGAAGAGTTCAGCAGAGCTACGACGCAGTATATTGATATGCTGTTCAAGATTGGAACATCGACCAGCGAGCGTATGAATACGCTGCATGACAAATGGAACATTAATCCGAAGCTTATAAGCATCGAACACCTCGCCATCTAACCATGCCAACAACCTCATATCTAAGCTGAAACAAATATTTTCATCAACAACTCCTTGAGCAACTCGCCACCATCCAAGCCACCATTGTCGATACCCTTGCTCTTGGCATCGTACTCACGCAGTAGGCCAAGTATATTGAACACCCTGCGGTTAGGCCAACGACCAACATTAGACTTAATCTCATTGAGTGCATAGAGATTATTTGCTCGTATAGCACGCATCAGCTCCATATCCGCAGGCAGAGGAATATTCTTGCGACGCTGCTGCCACATAAGATAGTTCAGCAAAAAGAGCTGCTGGAACAGGCCAAAGAGTATGTTAATCGTGAGTGTTATAGGGTAGCTCTTCTGGTTATGAGCAAAGTGGTCAGCAATACGCATTGCACGAGCAACATCCTGCTTAAGCACCGCATCGTTAAGTTCAAAGTTGTTAAACTCCTTAGAAACGCCGATATACTGCTCAATATGAGTGTCGTTGACAACCGTATCACCCTCACCAAGCGAGACTGTGAGTTTATCAATCTCACGAGCCATGCGTGAAAGATCCATACCAACATGCTCCTTGAGCATCGCCATCGCCTTTGCCGAGAGCTTCATGCCACGTGAGGCAATATATGAGTTAAGCCACGAATCCACCTCATAATCACGTGGATGTATCGACTCGAACACCACGCCATTCTTAGCACAGCTCTTATAGAACGACGTACGTTTGTCTATGCCTCTACCCTGCTCCTTGTTCTTATAGCACACCACAAGGATTGTGGTTGGCTGTGGCGAGGTAGTGTAGTGTTGAAGTGCATCGAGCTTAGACATCTGCTGAGCCTCACGCACGATGACCACCTGATACGACCCCATCATAGGCATCTGGCGGCAGAGGTTG
>JAZNQJ010000213.1:0-4493 GCA_045590115.1 Alistipes sp.
TAGAACGACCGATGCCATAGATATAGGTCAAGCCAATCTCACCACGCTTATTTTTTGGTAAATCAACACCTACTATACGTGCCATAAATTTTACTTTTTCTAAATTTCGGTTTGTTAAAACTAAAAATTATCCCTGGCGCATTTTGAACTTAGGATTCTTCTTGCAGATCACATAGAGCTTACCCTTGCGACGTACAATCTTGCAATCCTCGCTTCTCTTCTTAATTGATGCTCTTACTTTCATAACCAAAGCATTCTTAATTATTTGTACCTAAAAGATATTCGACCCTTACTCAAGTCGTAAGGTGTCATTTCTACTTTTACCTTATCTCCGGGAAGGATCTTAATGTAGTGCTGACGCATCTTTCCAGAGATGTGGGCCGTGATAACGTGTCCGTTATCGAGCTCTACACGAAACATCGCATTCGACAATGCCTCGATTACTGAGCCGTCCCTTTCAATAGCAGCCTGTTTTGCCATAAGAATTAACTGTTAATAGCCTCCTCAATGATACTGAAGTCCGTTAGGATGTCGGGACCATTCTTGCCTACAGCCACAGCATACTCAAAGTGAGCTGCGGGCTTACGATCTTTGGTACGTACAGTCCAGCCGTCACGCTCAAAGATTACTCGGCGATCCCCCATCGTAATCATCGGCTCGATGCAGATTACCATGCCCTCTTTTAGTTTTGGTCCTCTGCCCCTTGCGCCATAGTTGGGTACTCCTGGCTCCTCGTGCATCTTGCGACCTAAGCCATGTCCCTCCAACTCACGCACTACGCCGTAGCCGAAGCTCTCGGCGTAATCTTGCACTGCTGCAGATATATCACCTACGTGATTTCCCGCCTTAGCCTGTGCAGCACCCTTGCGAAGAGCCTCTTTGGTGACCTCAAGTAGCTGTCTAACCTCGTCGCTGACGCTACCTACGGCAAACGTATATGCCGAATCACCAACAAACCCCTTCATAACGGTACCCAAATCGACCGATACGATGTCGCCATCCTTGATGACATAATCCGACGGAATACCATGAACAACCTGGTCATTGACCGAGATGCAGGCCGACGCTGGGTAGCCATGGTAACCAAGAAAAGCTGGTATTGCTCCATTCGAGCGAATGAAACCCTCGGCAATATCGTTAAGCTCACGTGTGGTGATGCCGGGCTTAATATTGCGGCCCACCTCGGCAAGCGCACGACTCACGAGGATGTTATTCTCGCGGAGTAGCTCAATCTCTTCTGGTGTCTTCAAAAAAATCATCTTGTCGAACTATAAGTTAGGTGTTGCCTCCTCTGGGATGTTGCTCCAAAGGAGACAACCCTATCTTGTGGTAAACGTTATTAGTAGCGACCCTGAATACGTCCTGTCTTCATAAGACCGTCGTAGTGACGCATCAAAAGGTAGCTCTCAATCTGCTTAAGAGTGTCAAGAACTACACCCACCATAATCAGAAGTGACGTACCTCCGTAGAAGTATGCGAACGACTGAGTGACACCAAGCGTCATGGCAACAGCAGGAAGCACTGTGATAATAGCCAAGAAGATTGAGCCTGGGAGTGTGATTCGAGTCATGATGTTGTCAATATAGGTAACAGTACTCTTACCAGGCTTAACACCTGGGATGAAGCCACCGTTACGCTTCATATCGTCAGCCATCATTTGAGGGTTCACGATAATTGCGGTATAGAAATAGGTAAACGCAATTACCAACACTGCAAGCGTAAAGTTGTACCAGAAGCTCTGAATGTCAGAGAAGGCACCACCTGGCCAGATAAGGCCTGGGATAAACATAAGTGCCTGAGCAAAGATAATAGGCATTACATTAGCAGCGTTCAGCTTCAAAGGAATGTACTGACGCACACCACCATACTGCTTATTACCCACGATACGCTTTGCATACTGAACGGGAATCTTGCGTACTGCCTGCACAATAGCGATAGCGAGCATGAACACCAAAGCGAGCAATACTAGCTCCACGATGAGCATGATGATGCTACCTGCTGAACCCTCCAACTTGAACATAAACTCCTGAAGGAAGGCCTGTGGGAGGCGTGCAACGATACCGATCATGATGATCAATGAGATACCGTTACCAATACCACGGTCGGTAATCTTCTCACCGAGCCACATGATAAACATGGTACCTGCGATGAGGATAAGTGTTGATGTGTAGATGAATGTAGACTCACCCATAGCAATCACATCACCACGCATCACCATAGTCTTGAGGTATGCAGGAGCCTGCAACAACAAAACACCGATGGTAAGGAAACGTGTCCACTGATTCATCTTGCGACGTCCGCTCTCACCCTCACGCTGCATCTTACGGAAGTAAGGAATCATGATACCCAAAAGCTGGATAATGATCGATGCAGTGATGTAGGGCATAACACCAAGGGCGAAGATTGAAGCCTGCTCGAATGCACCACCCGAGAAGACATTCAACAAGCCCATAAGACCGTTGTCACCGCTCATAGCCTGAGCCATCTGAGCAGACAAAGCCTCGTGGTTGATGCCTGGCAGAGTCACAAAACTACCCAAGCGATATATTACGAGAAGGCCGAGCGTAAAGAGGATACGCGAGCGAAGCTCCTCGATCTTATATATATTCTTGAGCGTCTCAATGAGTTTCTTGTTGGTAGCAAGTAGAGCGACGAGAACTACTAAGATTATACCAACAACAATGTACTGGTTCATAAATTATAGGTTTATTGATTCGTTAACTTTTAAACTGTGGGTCCGGGCATCACCGTTGCCTACTGCAACACTCGAACACCTATATATATTATATTAAGGTTACGAGGCTTGGATTTCCCGAGCCCAACAGCTATCCTTCCACACTACAACTTCTCAACTGAGCCACCTGCAGCTACGATAGCAGCCTCAGCAGTCTTTGAGAATGCGTTAGCCTTAACAGCCAAAGCACGTGTGATGGTACCGTTACCGAGAATCTTAACCTTGTCGTTAGCTGACACGAAGCCTGCCTGAACGAGGGTATCGAAAGTTACCTCAGTGAGGTTGTTCTTCGATGCGAGTTCCTCGAGAGTTGAAAGGTTAATAGCCTTGTACTCTACACGCTTGATGTTCGTAAAGCCGAACTTAGGAAGACGACGCTGCAAAGGCATCTGACCACCCTCAAAGCCAAGCTTGCTTGAATAACCTGAGCGTGACTTAGCACCCTTCAAACCTCGGGTTGAATAGCCACCGTGACCCGAGCCGGCACCACGACCCACACGCTTATCGTGGTGGGTAGCGCCCTTTGCGGGCTTAAGATTATGAAGTTCCATTTGTAATTAATTTTTCTTGGTTAAACTTATTTTACCTCCTCAACCTTTACGAGGTGCTTAACACGCTCAATCATACCCTTGATGATTACTGAATCGCTATGCTCAACAGTCTGGTTGATCTTGTGAAGACCAAGTGCATCAAGGTTCTTGCACTGCTGTGTTGATGCGCCGATACGGCTCTTAATCTGAGTGATTTTCAATGTTGCCATAGTTGTTTCCTCCTATATTAACCGTTAAACACCTTCGTAAGTGAGATACCGCGCAACTGTGCTACTGAACGAGCATCACGCAACTCGCACAAAGCACCGATAGTAGCCTTTACGAGGTTGTGTGGGTTAGATGAACCCTTGCTCTTTGCAAGCACGTTCTTGATACCTACAGACTCTAACACTGCACGCATTGCACCACCAGCGATGATACCGGTACCGGGAGCTGCTGGGCGAATCATCACCTCAGAACCACCGAAACGCATCTCCTGCTTGTGTGGGATAGTGCCGTTGAGTACGGGAATCTTAACCAAATTCTTCTTTGCATCCTCAACGCCCTTAGAGATAGCTACGGTAACCTCCGCAGCCTTACCAAGACCATAGCCGACAACACCATTCTCGTCACCTACAACTACGATAGCTGAGAAAGTGAAGGTACGACCACCCTTGGTTACCTTAGTAACGCGGTTGATTGCAACCAAACGATCCTTCAACTCGAGGTCGCTTGTACGTACTTTCTTTATGTTAGTATTTGCCATAATCGCTTAGAATTTAAGGCCACCCTCACGAGCAGCGTCAGCCAACATTTTTACACGACCGTGATAGAGGTAACCGTTACGATCGAACGATACTGCGGTGATACCCTTCTCGGCTGCACGTGCTGCAGCAAGCTTACCTACCAATGCTGCAACCTCAGACTTATTCTTACCTGCTGCCTCTGCCGCTACCTCCTTGTCCAACGACGATGCTGTTGCCAAGGTTACGCCTGCGAGGTCGTCAATAAACTGTACGTAGATCTGCTTGTTGCTACGGAATACAGACATGCGAGGCTGTGATGCAGTACCGTTAACGATCTTACGAATACGCATCTTGATTCTCGCTCTTCTTTCAATCTTATTCAATGCCATAATCTTGACTTATTTACTATTTAGCTGCCGACTTACCTGCCTTACGACGGATTACCTCGCCGACGAACTTAATACCCTTACCCTTGTATGGCTC
>JAZNQJ010000214.1:0-6331 GCA_045590115.1 Alistipes sp.
CACTACAAAGTAAATGCAAATTATTCACATATACAAACTATGACAAAAATTTTACTCTCATTTAAGTCGAAAAGTATGCTAAACTCGTTGGGCGAACGCCTAAGGTTTGAGAATTTCTCGACCTACGAACTTAGCGATGCGGAGCAAGTAGAGGAGCTATGCTCCACAACAGATGTTGACCTTGCCATCGTAGGCGACGACATCGACCTAAAGGAGTATTCCTTACCGACCATCGTTGTCAGCGCACACCCTACCATCGAGTCGGCCGTAGGGGCGTTACGGCGGGGCGCTATCGACTATCTCGGCCTACCCTTGGATATGAACCATCTGCTCGAGAGGCTCAGAAACTTCAATACCGTAAGCCAGGAGCAGAGCCAAGCCCCACGCACCGCACACCGCACACATACAAAACGCACGAACTGTGCCACACAGCCAATCATAGGCTCGTCACCCGCCATAGAGCATGTACGACGGATGATTAGTCGAGTAGCCCCATCGGATGCACGTGTGTTAGTTTTAGGCGAGAATGGCACAGGCAAGGAGCTTGTGGCACGCTGGCTACACCTTAAGAGCGCACGCTCGGCAGCACCTTTCGTGGAGGTTAACTGCGCAGCAATCCCCGCAGAGCTTATCGAGAGCGAGCTTTTTGGTCATGAGAAGGGGTCGTTCACCTCGGCGATAAAGCAGCGCAAGGGAAAGTTTGAGCTTGCCGACGGAGGCACACTCTTCATGGATGAGATTGGCGACATGGCACTATCGGCACAGGCCAAGGTGCTGCGTGCGTTGCAGGAGAATAAAATCACACGTGTGGGTGGCGACAGGGACATCCCCGTAGACGTTCGTGTTGTGGCAGCCACCAACAAGGATATACGCCACGAGATAGAGATAGGCAACTTTCGTGAGGACCTCTACCACCGCCTAAGTGTCATAGAGATTGACGTGCCACCACTCAGGGAGCGTCAGGAGGATATAGGGCTACTCGTTAACCACTTCATAGATGAGATTTGCAGCCGCTATAACATCGCATCTAAGAGTATCGACCACGATGCCATAGAGCGGCTTGAGCATCGCCGCTGGACAGGAAATATTCGTGAGCTACACAATGTCGTGGAGCGACTTATAATACTCAGCGACAGCCACATCACCGCCGACAGCGTAGAGCGCTACTGCCACGCCTAACGACTTAAGGGATGTTCTATAAATTAGTAAACAAGTTTTTCGTTGTCATGGAAATTCTATTTCGGCTGCTTTTGAATTTATTTCGGCATATATCTAATCTTCTCTCGGTTACAATGCCCGCATTGCGTCCTCACGAGAGATGAGATATCTGGCTCGAAATAATCTTCAAAATCATCGCGACCTAATTTATAGAACCTCCCTTAACCTATGAGTATGTTACGCAACTCCGTAGAGGTAGCAACAACACTTGTGGCACCTGCAGCGTAAAGCTCGTCGGCAAAGCGGAAGCCCCACGCCACACCTACCGACTCGATGCCTGCAGCCTGAGCAGTGCGGATATCTATGCCTGAGTCGCCAACCATAATGGCACGCTCGGGCTTAACATCGGCAATTTTGAGGATGTTACGTACAATTTGTGGGTCGGGCTTTAGCGGCGCACCCTCACGATTGCCCTCGATGGCGACAAAATCTATATCGCCAAAAAATTTGGCTACGAGGCGGTCGGTGCCATGCTGAAACTTATTGGAGGCGACAGCAACCTTAACACCTAAGCATCGTAGCTCCGAGAGTAGCGAGTGCATGCCCTCGTAAGGCTCGGTATGGCGGTCAATATTATCTACATAGTAGCGACGGAACTGCATGACGCACTCCTCGACATATGCCTCATCCTGAGCTAAATCTTGGGGTAAGGCACGCTCCACAAGGCGTTTGATGCCTCCACCAACCATCTGTCGGTACTCGGCATCGGTATGCTCAGGGAGGTTACGTGAGCGCATAACATAGTCTACCGAAGCGGCCAGGTCGCCAATGGTATTTAGCAACGTGCCATCAAGGTCAAATATCACAAGCTCGTATTTCATAGTGCAAAGTTACCACTTTTTTCTAAAAATAACTATCTTTGTGCTATGATACGTCTATCACTTGTCATAGCTACCTACAATCGTTGCGACCAGCTCATGGTCACACTACGCTCCGTTGCCGAGCAACAACACCCCGCTGCGGAGTGGGAGTGTATCGTTGTGGACAACAACTCGAAGGATGCTACACGCCAACGTGTTGAGGAGTTTTGTGCTTTGCACCCCGAGCTTAACATCCGCTATAGGTTTGAGGCTCAACAGGGACTATCCCCTGCACGCAACGCAGGCATAATAGAATCCGTAGGCGATATCGTAGCCTTTATCGACGATGATGAACGCATATGTCCTGAATTTATCGCCATATACATTGAGCTATTCGACAGCCACCCTGAGGCGATGTCGGCCGGTGGTAAGATTGTTGCCGAGTACCCCACAGGCCGCCCACGATGGATGTCACACTATGCGGAGCTACCCATTGCCAACCCTATGGACTTTGGCGATAAGATAAAGCTATTCCCCGCAGGGCGCATCCCAGGGGGTGGCAACATGGCTATGCGACGCAAGGTATTCGATATTGTGGGCATGTTTGACACCTCGTTAGGTCGTACAGGTAAGCGTCTTATAGGTGGCGAGGAGAGCGACCTCTTTGAACGTATGGAGAAACACAATATGCCATGTCTCTACGCTCCACGTGCCGTAATGTACCACATCATCCCAGAGGAGAAACTCTCGCTCGACTATTTCCGCCGTCTTGCGTTCAACACAGGCCTTAGCCAGAGGCGACGTGCCAAGCTACATGGTCGCATGTTTAGGCTCTACTGTGGCGAAATGGTTAAGTGGTGCGCCACACTCGCACTATGTCTGGTGCATCGCCCCGCGCAATCACGCTACCTAATAATCCTACGCTACAACATATCACGTGGAATATTATCCCAAGAAGAGTAAAATTTAGAAAATTTTAATATCTTTGCGGTCAGAAGGTGTGTTAAATCTTAAAAATTAATAGAATGAATCGTTTTTTTAGGCTGCTTTTCGTGGCCATATGTGCTATTGCAGCACTCGGCAGTTGTCAGAAGAACATCGACAACATTGCTCCAACAGTGAGCATCACACTTATTGAGGTTGATAGCACTTCGGCAACCATCTCTATCGCTACTATGAACGCCGATGAGTATGCTTATATGCTCTACGATGGCGATGCTATCACTGCTGAGCAGGTACTAAGTGAGGGTGTCAAGGTTACGGGCGGCGACGTAGGCTTTCGCATCAACAACCTCGAGCCTGAGACTACCTACTATGTTATTGCTGCGGCACGCAACAGCGTAGGCGTGGCACTATCGGTGCCTGTAAAGTTCACCACCGATAAGGAGGATGATAATGGTGGTGGCAACGGCGGCAATGATGACAATAACACCGAGCTTCCCGACATTGATGGTGTCGAGAACATCACAATTACAAAGACTCAGGATGGTCGCTGGTATCAGCCATACAACTACTACGTAACGATGGTACGTGACAATGGCGACCGCATCATCTTAGACTTCTACACTCTTGACGAGACCATGAGTAGCTACCTACCCTATGGACAGTATTCGTTGGGCAACTCCTACGATCCATATACCATCCACAGCGAGACCTCTGGTTACATTCCATATGGTGCATCAGATGAGAATGGTTACCTCTTTACTGACGGCTATGTGTCGGTAGATGTTGCCAATGGCTACTACTCAATCTATTTTATGCTCACCTACGATGAGAACGGCACGCAGAAGAGCATTCAGGCGCTATACAATGGCCTAATGTCGGGAGCTTCAGTCCCTGAGGGCGATAACCAGGGTGCTAAGAAGCTTATCGAGGTGCTTGAGGTGGGCTCTACATCGTTTAGCTTTAGAATCAATGCCGAGGAGGGTCAGTATTGGCGTTGCTCGGTTGTGGACAAGCGTGTCTACGACCAGACAGCCTCAAACCCTGGTGCATGGGTTGTCACCTATGGATTTATGCTTGAGGGTACGCTTACGTTTGACTGGCGTAATGGCGAGATGTGCGAGCATGTACCTGGCTATATGATGAACGTAAGCTCATCGACCGACTACCTAATTCTTGCTGCGCTGATGGACTATAGCGAGGGTCAGGAGAATAACCTGCTTGGCGGTGTGGAGATTGTTCAAGTACATACTGAGGCAGAGGCTGAAGGCAAGGGCAATGTGGAGATTGAGATCAAGGAGATAAACGTCAACGACATTGTGTTCGATTGCACCATGAGCGATGATGTATGGTGCTGCTATGTGGCTATGATGGAGACTGCAAACCTTCAGGAGATCAAAGATGGCAAGTATGCCTTGGCTGGCTACGACTCATACGAGGAGTGTATGCTCTCGCTCATCTCTGGACTCAGCCACGACTCTATGCGTCAGTTCCTTGAATCGCAGGTAGGCTACAAGTGGGACTACCTAAAGTATAACACATCATACACAATATGTATAAAGGTTGTTGACATGGATAATGGAGTGTCGTTCATCGAACTTGAGCCATTTACGACCAAAAAACAATCAGTATAAATACTTAAGCAACATAGGCGCTGTGAAGAATAAATATTCGCAGCGCCTTTAATATGTTATTTTCTATCCATAAAAATTAAGCTTGTATAGGAAACGAGTTGCAGATTTGATATTTTTATCTTATATTTGTCTTCGTAAAATCAATTATTTCTAACCAAAAAATTTATCGTTATGAAAAAACTCTTACTCATTTTGGTGGCAGTAGTTATGGCTACAGGTGCGTTTGCACAGGATTATAAGAACTCTATCGGTTTGCGTCTTGGTTATGGCGCTGAGCTTCAGTATGAGCGTCACTTCTCTGACAAGAACTACCTTGAGGCCAACCTTGGTCTTTCGGGCTTTGGTGGCGACTTGTTCGTTAATGCTTTGTACAATTGGAATCTTTGCGATTGGAATTGGACTCCAAGCGCAGGTCGTTGGTTCCTCTCAGCAGGTGTTGGTGCATCAGTTGGTATGTGGGCTAAGCACTTCCAGGCAGGTGTTGCTGGTAATGTAGCTTTCGGTATCCGTTTCAATAAGCCTGTAACTCTTTCACTCGACTACCGTCCTACCATCTACTTCTTGCACAACGCTTGGGGTGATGGATTCTACGGTATCGCTCTTACTTGTACATACAACTTCTAAGGTTTAGATACACATTAGGGGCTGTCTTACAGATGTTAGGCAGCCCTTAACTATTGAATAATTAATCCCCCAAAAAACATTTATAGTATGAAAAAGTTTGCTCTCACACTCGTTACCGTACTTTTTGCTACTGCAGCCTTTGCGCAAGACTTCTCTGCAGGTCTTCGTGTAGGCTCAGGTGTACAGGCTGTAGGTCAATATTGCTACAACGGCGAGAACTACCTTGAGGCACGCTTCGGTGCATCATGGAACAACTTTATCGTGGTCACTCCTAAGACTACAGGCTCACGCCTAATGGCTGAGTTTACACTGCTACACAATTGGCATATCCTCGACATGGATTGGACACCAAGCTACGGTGAGTGGTTCTTCGACGCAGGTGTTGGCGTTAGTGCCGGTGGTCGTGAGTACTTTGCCTATGCAGGTATTAACGGTATGGCACGCCTCGGCTTTAAGTTCTTCGATGCCCCTGTGACCATCGCTCTTGATTGGTCGCCAACCATTGGCCCTGCTATCGCTTATGGCAAGTATATGGTTGGTAATGAGGTTGTCGGTCGATACAACAATGTTGTTTTCAACGAGCTTGGCTTAGCAAACATCGGTATCAGCTGCGTGTTTAACTTCTAAACTAAAGCTTAATCTATGGTTTAAAAACACCCTGCGGGGTGTTTTTTTTATGATGAGGTAAAGCAAAGAGTAGCTTGAGGACTGCGTACAAAAACTCCAGTGTCCGAGACAACAGGCGATACCCGACCTCATAATGGTCATAATGGTCCTAAAAAATTAAAGACAATTGAGACAATAGGACAATTAAGATGGTTGCGGACAAGAGAGATTAGAGAGTTTAGAGAAATTAAGGAGCTTAAGGAAACTATGAACAATCCCTAAACTCTCTAAATTCCCTATACTCCCTAACAAGCTCTGACCTAATTTTTGATTAGAAGACTGTAGATTTGGCCTTATAGTAGTCGAAAATTATTTTTGATTAGAAGGCTGTAGATACAACGCTCGGCAAAAATGCCACCGATGGGTAGTACTTGGCGTACGTCCCATTGGTGGCACTTTTTGTTAGCGGCAGTAGATGCTGCCTTATAATCGAAAATTATCGTTTGG
>JAZNQJ010000215.1:0-4153 GCA_045590115.1 Alistipes sp.
GTATGGTCTTACAAGCGTACTTAAGATATATTCAGGTGGTCTCGGTATCCTTGCCGGTGACTATTTGAAGGAGGCTTCTGACTCTAACGTAGATATGTGTGCGGTAGGTTTCCTCTATCGTTACGGTTATTTCAGCCAGTCACTCTCAATGGACGGCTCACAGATTGCCAACTACGATGCTCAGAACTTCAACCAGCTCCCTATCGAGCGCGTATATGAGGAGGATGGCGTAACTCCACTTGTTATCCACGTTCCTTATATCGACTACTATGTTCATGCAAATGTGTGGAGAGTGAACGTTGGCCGTGTGCCCCTCTACCTCCTGGATACAGACTTCGACATGAACAGCGAGTTCGACAAGCCTATTACCCACAAGCTCTATGGTGGCGATTGGGAGAACCGTCTGAAGCAGGAGATTCTGCTCGGTATCGGTGGTATGATTGCCCTTGAGAAGATGGGTATCAAGAAGGATATCTATCACTGTAACGAGGGTCATGCAGCTCTCTGCAACCTCTACCGTCTGACACAGTACATCAAGACCGGTTACACATACGAGGAGGCTCTTGAGATTGTACGTGCAAGCAGCCTTTACACAGTACACACTCCTGTACCAGCAGGTCACGACTACTTCGATGAGGCTCTCTTCGGCAAGTACATGAGAGGCTATGCAAGCCAGCTGAACATCACATGGGATGACCTCATGAACCTCGGCCGCATCAACGCAGGCGACAAGAACGAGCGTTTCTGTATGTCAACATTCGCTTGCAACACTTGTCAGGAGATCAATGGTGTGAGCCGTCTCCACGGTAAGGTTTCAAAGTCAATGTTCGCCGAGATCTGGAAGGGTTACTACCCATCGGAGAACCACGTAGGTTATGTAACCAACGGTGTTCACTATCCTACATGGGTAGCTCCTGAGTGGGATGCTCTCTATCGTGCAAACTTCGACCCGAGCTTCATCTACGACCAGTCAAACGAGGATATCTGGCATGCAATCGACAAGATTTCAAACGAGACTATCTGGAACACACGCGTTGCCCGCAAGAAGATGCTTATCAACTACATCAAGAAGGCGTTCAGCGAGGATTGGTTGAAGAACCAGGGCGACCCAATGCGCATCGTTGACGTAGTGAAGAAGATTAACCCCGATGCTCTTGTTATCGGTTTCGCACGCCGCTTTGCTACTTACAAGCGTGCACACCTTCTCTTCACAGACCTCGACCGTCTTGCAAAGTTGCTCAACAACCCCGAGCGTCCTATCCAGTTCCTCTTCGCAGGTAAGGCTCACCCACACGATGGTGCAGGTCAGGGCTTGATTAAGAAGATTATCGAGGTATCTCGCCGTCCTGAGTTTGTAGGTAAGATCATCTTCCTCGAGAACTACGATATGGACCTTGCGAAGCTGCTCGTTTCAGGTGTCGACATCTGGATGAACACTCCTACACGTCCTCTTGAGGCGTCTGGTACTTCAGGCGAGAAGGCTCTCATGAACGGTGTCCTCAACTTCTCAGTCCTCGACGGCTGGTGGTGCGAGGGTTACAAGCCAGGTGCAGGTTGGGCACTCAAGGAGGAGCGTACATACCAGAACCAGGAGTTCCAGGATCAGCTCGACGCTGCTACAATCTATACTCTCCTTGAGAATGAGATTCTCCCGATGTACTACAACCGTAACGGCAAGGCTTACTCTGATGAGTGGGTTCAGTGCATCAAGAAGTCAATCGCAGAGATTGCTCCTCACTTCACAATGAAGCGTCAGCTCGATGACTACTACAGCAAGTTCTACTGCAAGCAGGCAGAGCGTTATCATCGCCTCATCGCCAACGACTCAAAGGTTGTACGCGAGCTTGCAAAGTGGAAAGAGGAGGTTGCTGCAAAGTGGAACGCAGTTGAGGTTCTCTCAGTAGAGGGCGACGCAAACTTCCTCAATGGCGCAATGTCAGCAGCCGACAAGTACAACGTTAGCGTAAAGGTTGACGAGAAGGGCTTGGATAACGCAGTTGCTATCGAGTTGGTAGTTCTCGCTCCCGATGCAAAGGGCAACGACCAGGTATTCATGACATATCCTCTTGAGGTTGTTAAGCGTGAGGGCAACATCTTCACATTCGCTGCGGAGATTGCTCCTACAAACGCTGGTGAGTTCAAGATTGCATTCCGTATGTATCCTAACCACGATGAGCTTCCTCACCGTATGGACTTCGCATACGTTAAGTGGTTCGCTTAATTCAAGCATGAACATATTATCAAAGGCGCGCTCGAATGAGCGCGCCTTTTTTGTTTGCTAAAATGTTTAGCATGTAATGTGTAATGTTGAATGTATGACGTTTAATGCCGTAGGGGCGAACCAGTGTGTTCGCCTAAATTGTTTAATGTGAATGTTCAATGTGTATTGCGCAAGCTTTAACGTGTAGTTATAGCTTTAGTGCTCCTTTAAGGTAGGGGAGCTCCGCGAAGCGGTGAGGGGTATGTTTTTGAATGTAAAATGTTTAGCGTGTAATGGTTGATACGTGGGGCTTATTGTTGAATGATCACGGTTTGTCGAGCGAGCGATTTTCAGCTGCTCCACTTTTCAAGGGGGAGATTTCTGTTTATAATAAAACCCATACTCCAGGATTATCCTTGCCTTCGCGTTTCAGAACACCCTTCTTCTGCATTGCAGAGAGGTCACGTTCAATGGTGCGCTGGCTCACGGACAAAGTCTCCGACATTTGTTTGCCGGTTATTGTCGGAGAGTCTTTGATGAGATTGAGTATTTTCTGCTGACGCTCAGTTAGTTTCGTCTCCGACATGTCTCCGTCATAGTCTCCGACGTTTGGGATGTCGGAAGAGGCGAAGATGATGGTTTGAAATTGAGTCGGAGTAGATTTGAACACAGGCTTCAGTTCGTCTTTATATCCTTCCAATGCTTTGGTCTCATTACAGATGCGTGTGAGTCCACTGCCTCGCTTCTCCATGTAATCAAGCTGAGCCATCACATTTGCGAGTATGGGATTGCGCCTTTCAGAAGACACATCTTTGATGTCCAAATCCTGTATCAGCATACCATTGTACATCCCTCCTGGTGATGTTACAGTGAGGCGGTCATCGTAAATGTCAAGATGAACTTCACTACCCATCACAGTGTAGTCACGATGGATGAAGTGGTTTACCATTGCTTCAAGAACTGCACGTTCTGCATACTCCGGCTTGTTCTTTCGTCCATCGGGTAATTTCTCCCAGCCTCTCTTGGTGTTAGCCTTCACAAAATTCATAGCTTCACGAAGCAGCATGATAACATTGCCGGTGAACTCTGCATCATTGATTGCATCGCCCTTTTCTGTTCCATCCCATCGGGTACAATAAAGACGAGACTGCCACGATGGACAATCATCAGCAAATAGTGCACCCGCATTCGTGAGGTTCCCTGTGCCTGTTACCAGCCCAAACGACAAGAGGAATTTCTTGTCCCATTCTTGTTTGATGCGGTCTTTGAACGTGTTCGCCAATATTGTAAAGGAATAGTCCTCTGCTTTATAATCTGTGTGAAGGGAATCAAAAGTCTTGTTGGAACCTTTCAGAACCAAGCGAACCATCTGCTCTGCCGTGGCAGGAAGGCTTTCATCACCGATGCGAACAAAGGCTATTCGCTGACCGTCTCCAACGTAGTAATATGGGGTATAATGCCCTGCGTTGACTTTGAGTTGCAATATTCGTAAGTCCTCTATATTACGTGGAATCATTTCAACATCTGGTAAGGGATCCATATAGTCACGAATCCTGCTGCTGATTGCTTCGCAAACATGCTGCACATCATCAAGTCCTTTGACGATGCCATCATTGTCAATGCCAAAGAAAAGTGAACCACCCAAGCCATTGGCAAAAGCACTTACGCTTTTCAGCCAACTCTTAGGCTTCTTCTCTTCAAGCATTACTTTGAAATCGTATGCAGTACATTCGCTTATATAATTATTTGTTTTCATCTGTCTTCGTGTCTTGTTGATTTGTGTTTTGTTGTGGAACTGCCATCTGCAGGAATCTATTGGTAAGATTCGAACCTTGCATCAGATTGTCATAGGATTCTTGAGCCCAGAACAAGTAATTATCCCACAAGCCAGCAGATACTTCGGCTTTTAATTCATCAAGTTTATCTTTATTAGGAGTGCCATCGTTATGAAAG